>CAZGDZ010000179.1:0-5302 GCA_964524855.1 uncultured Macromonas sp. | reverse complement strand
GGGGGGCGGTCGTTTGCAGGCCTTTGGTCCAGTTCAGCAGTGTCACCACCAGGCGGTCGAGGTCGAAGGGCTTGCCAATGTGGTCGTTCATGCCCGCCTGCAGGCACAGCTCGCGGTCGCTGCTCATCGCGTTGGCGGTCATGGCGATGATCGGTATCTCGGTTTCGCCCAGCCGTTGCCGGATTTCCTGCGTCGCGGTGATGCCATCCATCACCGGCATTTGCATGTCCATCAAGATCGCGTGGTAGGGGCGCTGGTCGCGGATCGCAGCCTGCAGCGCCTCCACCCCCCGTTGGCCGTTGTCAGCAATGTCCACGCTGGCGCCTTGTCCGCTGATCAGTTCTTCGGCCACTTGCTGGTTGATGGCGTTGTCCTCCACCACCAGGATGCGCAGCCCCGCCAGCGGGCGGCTGACCAGGCCTGCAGACGGTGACGGTGGCCGATCGGCCCGGCCGGGGTGCTGGGCCTGCTGGTAAGCGTCCAACAGCATGGAGGCCGTCACCGGCTTCACCAGATAGTGGTCCAGCAGCGAGCGCACCTCGTCGGTCTGCTGGGCCAGTGCGTCCCGGCCGTTGGAGGTGACCATGACGATGGCCGGCCTCTGCGCCGCCGTTTGGTACAGCGCCCTGACCCGCGAGGCCAGTTCCCAGCCGTCCATCTCGGGCATTTCGCAGTCGATGAACAGCAACTCAAACGGTTGCCCCTGCTGCAGGCCCTGTTCGATGGCTTGCAACGCCGCCGCGCCGCTGGGCGCGGTGTTCAACGCCCAACCCAGCGACTGGCCCATCCGTTGCAGCAATTGCAGCGCCATGGGGTGGTCGTCCACCATCAGCACCCGCGTCGGCGGGGTTGGGGGCGCAGCGACTTCCTCCACGTCATGGATGGGCATGGGCAGCGTGAAGGCGAAGGTGCTTCCCTGGCCCAGCGCGCTGTCCAGCACCAGTTGCCCGCCCATCATCTCGATCAGGCGGCGGCTGATGGCCAGACCCAGCCCGCTGCCGCCAAAGCGCCGGGTGGTGGAGGCCTCGGCCTGGGTGAAGCCACCGAAGATCTTGGCCTGGTTCTCCGGGGCAATGCCGATGCCGTTGTCTTGCACCGCAAAGCGGACGTGGGCGATGCGGCGGTCACCGTCTTGGGCGATGGCGTCCAGGCTGACGCGCAGCAGCACCACGCCCTCGGGCGTGAACTTGATGGCGTTGCCGCCGAGGTTGATCAGGATTTGCTGCAACCGCAGCGCGTCGCCGACCAGGCTGCGCGGCAGTCCGGGGTCGAGGTCGAACATCAACTCCACCGCTTTGCCGCCCGCGTAAGACGAATAGATGACGGCGAGGTCGCGCATCAACTGATCGAGCAGGAAGGGCTCCGGGTCCAGCGTCAGTTTGCCGGCCTCGACCTTGGAGAAGTCCAGGATGTCGTTGAGCAACCCGAGCAAGGACTTGGCCGAGCCTTCGGCCTTTTGAGCGTAGTCGAGCTGGCGGGGTTGCAACGGCGTGCTTTGCAGCAGTTTGAGCATGCCCAGCACCGCGTTCATGGGAGTGCGGATTTCGTGGCTCATGTTGGCCAGGAACTGGCTCTTGAACTGGCTGGCCTGCTCGGCCTGGGCTTTGGCCTCGTGCAGTGCGTCTGCCTGGGCTTTTTGCTCGGTGATGTCCTGGATGCCCCCCACCAACGCGATCGGCTGGCCGCCCAGCATTTCCACCTCGCCAATGGTGCGAATCCAAATCTGCCGCCCACGGGCGGTGATGAGTGGGGCTTCCATGTCCCAGCCCTGGCCGGTATCCATGCCCGCCTGCACCGCCTCCGCCAGGCGTTGGCGCGCCTCGGGTGGGTAGTGGTTCAGCGCTTCGTCCAGCGTGGGTTGGTGGCCCACCGGCACCTCGTGGATGCGGCAGGTTTCGGCCGACCAACTGGGCTGACCAGTCACGAGGTCCACCCGCCACGCGCCCACCTTGGCCAGCTTGCCGGTGCGTTCCAGCAAAGCTTCGCTTTGGGCAATGCGCAATTCGTCGCGCTTGCTTTGCGTAATGTCCGACCCGCTGCCGATGTAGCCGATGAATTGCCCCGCCTCGTCGTACCAGGGCGAGCCGCTGACGGACCAGTACAGGGGGCTGCCGTCTTCGGCCACCTTGCGGTAGATCAGGTCTTTGAACGGGCGGCGTTGGGTCAAGTCTTCCTGGTGCTGCGCCCAGGTGGTGTTGATCGGTTCGGCACCGACTTCCCACCGGGTTTTGCCCAAGGCCGTGGCGTTGAGTTGAGACAGACGCAGCGTGTCGCCGCTGGTGAAGCGGCAAAAGCGGTGCTGCGTATCGGTTTCCCAGAACCACTGGGCCGACAGCTCCGACAAGGTCTTCAGGCGGAATTCGCTGGCTCTGAGCGCCAGTTCGGTCATTTTCTGCTGTGTCACGTCCAGGTGGGTGCCGTACATCCAACCGGGGCTGCCGTCGGCCTCGCGGGTCGAGAGTTTGCCCCGGTCCACCACCCAGACCCAGTGCCCGTCTTTGTGGCGCATCCGGGACTCGCATTCGTAGTGGTCGAGTTCGCCGGCAAAGTGCCGCTGCAGCAAGGCGGTGGAACGCTGCAGGTCGTCTGGGTGGCACAGGCGCATCCAGGTTTCGATGGAGACCGGTTCCAGGTCGGCCAGTTCGTAGCCAACGATGCCAGCCCAGCGCTCGTTGAACGCGGTCTGGCCCGAGGCCACATGCCACTCCCAGGTGCCTGCCTGGGTGCCCTCCAAGATGTTTTCCACTCGCTGGCGCTCGGACACCAGCAAGGCTTCGCGTTGCTTGATGTCGGTGATGTCTTGCAGCGTGCCCACCGCCTTGAGGAATTGCCCCGCCGTGTTGAAGGTGCATTCCGCCTGGGCGTGTATCCAATGGGTTTTGCCACCGACGACGATGCGGTAGGTGATGTCGTACGGCGCGCCCTTCAAAGTGCGTTGCCAGTCTTCTGCTACCTGCGCCTGGTCGGCTGGGTGGATGCGCGCAAACCAGTCGTCGAAGCTGCAACGGTCGGTGCGTGGCAGGTCAAAGATGCGCGCGGTCTCGGGCGACATGCTGAAATGCTCGGCGCCCTGTTCGTACTCAAAACTCCCCACGCGGGCCACCGCTTGGGCGCGTTCCAGGGCGGTTTGGCTGCGTTCCAGCGCAGTCTGTTTTTCATCGGCCTGCAACAGCGCGCTGACCAAGCGCTCGTTGTTCAGGCGGTCCTTCGTGATGTCCAGCCCAATTTCGATGAAGCCGGTCAACTGGCCCGCAGCGTTGTGCACCGGTTGGACTTCGGTGTCGATCCAGTATTCGCGCCCGTCCTTGGCGCGGTTCAGGATTTCGACCCGGCAACCCTCGCCCCGTTCGGCGCAGCGGCGCAAGGTGTCCAGCGTCTCGGGCGCCGCTTTGCCACTGCTCAGCAACTCACCCGGGGTTTTGCCCAACGCTTCTTCAAGGGTGTAGCCCGCAATCCGGGTGAAGCCTTCGTTGACCCAGGTGATGCGCAAGGCGGGGTCGGTCATGATCACCGCGTTGGCGGTGTTTTTGGCCACCAAGGCCAGTTTGTCCAGGTCTTGGGTCAATTGGTTGGCGAGTGCTTCGGCGCGTTGCCGGCCCGTCCACAGCAGCCACATGGACAGGGCCAGCAAGGTGTTGATGAGCAGGCCTGCCAGCCCCAGGCCGTAAATCAACGTCAGGTTCAGCCCAGCCTCAAATGCGGGCAGGGTGTGGAATTGGAGCCGCAGGTCGGAGCCGAGGATGCCCAGCGGCACTTCACGGCTGAACAGCGGGTGCTCGGGCGTGTTGCCAATGGTTTGCAGCACCTCTGGCGTGCTGTTTGGGGCGGGGGCAAGCACCTGCAGGTTCAGACCACTGCTCAGCAGTGTGCTCATGGCGGGGGCCAGCAGTTCCTCCAGCACAATGGGGGCATAAGCTAGGCCGTGGGCTGCGGCCACCCGTTCGGCAGGGGTGTTGGTGGGCGTATCGGCCCGGTAGACGGGCACGTACAACAAAAACCCCGGGCGTGCTTGGTTGTCTTGCAACAGTTGGATGGTGCTGGTCAGGGCTGGCGCGCCGGTTTCCAGTGCACGGTTCACGCCGGCGCGGCGTATCGCCTCGCTGCCCACGTCCAGTCCGATGGCCTGGTGATTGCGTTCCACGGGCTCGATGTACTTGATGACGAATGCATCGCCTTGGGCAGGCTCCGCATTGCTCAGTGATTTGACCTCGAAGTCGGGAGCGCCGTCAGCCCGAGTCTGTCGTACAAACGCCGCCAACTGGTGGTGAGGCACACGCTCGATGAACCCCAGCCCCCGAACGCCGGCAAACGCTTGGTCCAAATCTCGCGACTGCACGTAACGTTTGAACTCGGCCCTGCTGACCTGTTCGCTGGCCGCGTACACGCCACGCGCGCCCATCAGCCCATAGGTGGGCAGCATGAAGCGGCGCTGCAGGTCGTCGGTGATGCGCAGTACCTCGGTATCGAAGCGCTCTTGCAGGTCTGCTTTGCTGTTCAGGTGCAGCCAGCCGGTCAGCCCCACTACCACCAGCATGGAGGCCAGCCACAACAACACCGCCCACAGGGCTGGCCGGCCCTTGGTCGGGGTGGGGCGGGCATCGGGTTCGGTGTTGGTGGGGTGCATAAAGGCCATCGACCTCATTCATGGGTCGTGGAAGGCTCCCCGATGGACGGCTCAATCGTGTGGTCGAGCTGTCTTTATAGCCGAACTTGCACGCTGCTCAGGCGTAGGCTTCGAGCGCCTTGCGCATTTTTTTCATGGCCGCCACTTCGATCTGGCGGATGCGCTCGGCGCTGACGCCGTACTCGGCCGCCAGTTCGTGCAGCGTCATGCCGCCGGAGCCATCGTCATTCACCTTGAGCCAGCGCTCGGCCACGATGCGGCGCGAGCGTTCGTCCAGCTCTGCCATCGCCTGGGCAATGCCTTCGCTGGCCAGCACGTCGCGCTGGGTGGCTTCCAGCACGGCGGTGGGCTCGTGGCGGCCGTCGGCCAGGTAGGCGATCGGGCCGTAGGCCTCTTCGCCGTCGTCGCTGGGCGCGGGGTCCAGCACCACGTCCCCGCCCGACAAGCGGGTTTCCATCTCGATGACTTCTTCGCGCTTGACGTTCAGTTCGCGCGCCACCACGTCAATTTCGTGGTCGGTCAAGGTGTCGCGGTGCACGGCAGCATCGTCGGCATCGGCCTTGAAGCCCTGCTTCATGCTGCGCAGGTTGAAGAACAGCTTGCGCTGGGCCTTGGTGGTGGCCACCTTCACCATGCGCCAGTTCTTCAGGATGTATTCGTGAATTTCCGCCTTGATCC
>CAZGDZ010000178.1:0-5338 GCA_964524855.1 uncultured Macromonas sp. | reverse complement strand
GCTTTCGGGGTTGTCCAGGCCGGCCAGTACCTCTTCGTCGCCGCCGGCGCGTTCTTCGCCAGCCGAGAACACGCGCATCTGGTCGCTGCGGCGGTCGTACACGCCGTGGAACAGCTTGCCCATGCCCACCGGCCAAGTAAAGGGCACCACCGTCATGCCGAGTTCACGCTCGATCTCGTCCATCACGTCCAGCGGTGCCTGCACCTCGCGGTCCATCTTGTTCACGAAGGTGAGGATGGGCGTGTTGCGGGCCCGGCACACCTGCAGCAGGCGGCGGGTTTGCGGTTCCACGCCGTTGGCGGCGTCGATCACCATCAGCGCCGCGTCCACGGCGGTCAGCACGCGGTAGGTGTCTTCGGAAAAGTCCTGGTGGCCGGGGGTGTCCAGCAGGTTGATCACGCAGTCGCGGTATTCCATCTGCATCACCGACGATGCCACCGAAATGCCACGCTGCTTCTCGATCTCCATCCAGTCGGACGTGGCGTGGCGCGCGGCCTTGCGCGCCTTGACCGAACCGGCGATGTTGATCGCGCCCGAAAACAGCAGCAGCTTTTCGGTCAGCGTGGTCTTGCCCGCGTCGGGGTGGGAGATGATGGCAAAGGTGCGGCGGCGCCGGGTTTCGGCGCCGCACTTCGGAAACAATGTCAGACATGGGGCGGGATTATCCCGCACTGGGCGGGGATGCCCGACAATCCGGGCCATGCAGCACCAAGCCCTGAACGATCTGGCCACCCAATTGATGGCCCAGGTGATGACCTTTGAGCACCCGGCCGACGCCACCGTGGCCCAGTTTTTTCGCGATCACCCCAAGTTGGGCGCGCGCGACCGGCACGCTTTGTCGGACCATGTGTTTGCCGCGCTGCGCGAGCAGCCGTTGCCCGCTTGGCTGGCGCAACGCTTGCAGGCCGAAGCCGAGGGCAGCTACGACGCGTTGGTGGAAGCTTTCAAGCAGCCTGCGCCTTTGGATGTGCGGGTGAATGCGCTCAAAGCCAAGCGTTCTGCCGTGCTCAAACAATGGCAGGAGCGCGGTTTGGCTGTGGAGCCCACGCCTTATTCCCCATTGGGCTTGCGCTTGCCGGGCAAGCCGTCCATTCAGCGCGACCCGCTGTACCTGGATGGCACGGTCGAGGTGCAGGACGAGGGCTCCCAACTGCTGGCTTTGCTGGTGGAGCCCAAGCGCAACGAGGTGGTGGTGGACTTTTGCGCGGGCGCTGGGGGCAAAACTTTGGCCATGGGCGCGGCCATGCGCAACACCGGCCGTCTGTACGCCATGGACACGTCCACCCACCGCTTGGATGGCTTGCAGCCGCGATTGCAGCGCAGCGGGCTGACCAACGTGGTCAACATGGGGCTGGCACACGAGGCCGACGAACGCCTGCAGCGCTTGTGGGGCAAGGCCGACCGGGTGTTGGTGGATGCGCCGTGCTCCGGCCTGGGCACGCTGCGCCGCAGCCCCGACCTGAAATGGCGGCACAAGCCCAAAGCCATCGAGCAACTGGCCGATTTGCAAACCCGCATCCTGGCCAGTGCGGCCCGGTTGGTGAAGCCGGGCGGACGCCTGGTGTACGCCACCTGCAGCTTGCTGCGGGCCGAGAACGAGGACATCGCCGACGCTTTCACCGCCGCGCACCGCGATTTCAGCCCCCTGTCGGTAGAGGAACCTTTGGCGCGGCAGGGCGTCGAATCGGCAGCTGGGTTGAGCCGGGCAGGCTATTTGCGCCTGTGGCCGCACCTGCACCAGACCGACGGTTTCTTTGCCGCCGTATGGCAGCGCCGGCCCTGAATTTGGTGTTTTGGCGCTCCCCACCTAAAATTGGGGGTTATGCCCGGCACGACCGGGATTGTTTTTCTGTCGCAAAAGGACTTACATGTCTGAGTTTGAATTGGGCTGGAATGGCTTGTTGTCGTTCTTGTCAAACGGCCTGACCGAGGCTTCGTGGTGGCAGGTGCTGCTCGCGGGCCTGGCCATGACGCACCTCACCATCGTCAGCGTCACGCTGTATTTGCACCGTTGCCAGGCCCACCGCGCGCTGGAACTGCACCCGGCCGTGTCGCACGTGTTCCGCTTCTGGTTGTGGCTGAGCACCGGCATGCTGACCAAAGAGTGGGCGGCCATCCACCGCAAGCACCACGCCAAGTGCGAACAGGAAGGCGACCCGCACAGCCCTGTGGTGTACGGCATCAAGAAAGTGTTTTTCGAAGGCGCCGAGCTGTACCGGGCCGAGGCCAAGAACCAGGACACCCTGGCGCGTTACGGTCACGGCACCCCCGACGACTGGATGGAACGCAACGTTTACACCAAGCATTCCCGCCTGGGCATCACCCTGATGTTCTTCATCAACATTGCGCTGTTCGGCGTGGTGGGCATGGCCGTGTGGGCGATGCAGATGGCGTGGATTCCTATCTGGGCCGCTGGCGTGATCAACGGCATTGGTCACTTCTGGGGTTACCGCAACTTTGAAGCGGCCGACGCCAGCACCAACGTGTTCCCTTGGGGCATCATCATCGGTGGTGAAGAGCTGCACAACAACCACCACACCTATGCCACGTCGGCCAAGTTCTCGGTCAAGCCGTACGAGTTTGACATTGGCTGGATGTACATCACCATTCTGGCCAAGTTCGGCCTGGCCAAAGCCAAAAAGACGCCGCCCAAGTTGGCGTTTGGCGATGTGAAGCCGGTGGCCGATGAGAAGACGCTGGAAGCCATCATTGCCAACCGCTATGAGGTGATGGCCGGTTACGCCCGCGAAATGCGCGCCACCGTGCAAGCCGAGCTGGACGCCCTGAAGGCCAAGAGCGCCGATGCGTCGATGCTGCAAGCGGCCCGTCGCTGGCTGCACCGCGACGACGACAAGGTGCCTGCCCAGTACAAAGCCAAGGTGGAGCAGGTGCGTGCGGCACACCCCACGTTGGCCAAAATGCACGCCATGCGTGAAGAGTTGCGCCAACTGTGGTCCAACACCCACGTGACCCGCGAGCAGCTGGCCAAAGACCTGCAAGCCTGGTGCCGCCGCGCCGAGGAAAGCGGCATTGCGGCCTTGCGCGATTACTCCATCCGCCTGCGCGCGGTGCAAGCGGCCTGACGAAGCACTGACGGGGCTGGTCCCCGTCAAGCTGTCATCGTTCGGAAGAGTAGGCGGCGAACTTTTCCACTTTGCGCGTGGGGCCTGAAACGATCAACAGGTCTCCAGGCAGAATGGTGGTGTCGGGCTTGGCGTGGCGGAAGTCCTCATTCGCCCGCTTCACGCCCACCACGGTCACGCCAAAGCGCTCCCGCACGGTGGACTCTGCCAGGGACTTGTTGTGTGCGGGCAGGGGGGCGCGAATCTTTGCGATGGCGAAACCATCGTCGAATTCGATGTAATCCATCATTCGTCCCGTGATCAGGTGGGCCACACGCTCACCCATGTCCGCCTCTGGGTACACCACATGGTGCGCGCCAATGCGCTGAGCGATCTGCCCATGTTCGGTCGTCAGGGCTTTGACCCAGATGTCCTTGATCCCCAGTTCGGTCAGAGCCATGACGGTCATCAGGCTGGCCGCCAGGTCGGTGCCGATGCCGACGATGGCGTGGGTAAAGTCGGCGATGCCCAGTTGTCGCAGCACTTGGACATTCGTTCCGTCGGCTTGTACGGCATGGGTCAAGCGGTCGGCCCAGTTCTGGACCGGGTCTTCTTCGGTGTCGATGCCCATGACATCGTGGCCCAGGCGCATCAGCGATTGAGCGACTGCACTGCCAAAGCGCCCCAGGCCGATCACGACCACGCTGTCGCTTTGAGAGAAAGCGAACTGCTCTGTGAACAATTTACCCAACAATTGGATGCTCCTCGGGATAACGGAAGGCCATGCGCCGCTCGCCCAGCGCCAAGGATGCGGCCAGGGTGATGGTGCCCACCCGACCCACATACATCAGCAGGGTCAGCATGAGTTGGCCAGACGGGGGCAGTTCGGCGGTGATGCCGGTGGACAGCCCCACGGTGCCAAAGGCGGAAACCACTTCAAAAATCACCTGGTCGGTGGGCAAGTTGGTGCCGCGCAGCAGCACCAGCGTCCCCAGCACCACCATGGAGCTGCCCAGCACCAGCACGGTGATGGCCTGGCGTTGGGCAGCGGGCGCAATGCGCCGGCCAAAGGCTTCGCTGTCGGGGCGGCCACGCACTTCGGCCAGCACCAGCATCGCCAAGATCAGGAACGTGCCGACCTTGACGCCCCCAGCGGTGCCCGCACTGCCGCCACCAATGAACATCAGGAAATAATGCAATGCCCAGCTTTCATGGCTGAGTGCCCCGATGTCGATGGCATTGAACCCGGCCGTGCGCGCCGATACCGAGGCGAAGGCTGCATTCAGTACCTTGTCGGTCCAATCCATGGGCCCCAGCGTCAAGGGGTTGCGCCATTCAAACCACAACAAGCAGGCAAAGCCGAAAGTCAACAGCATGGCGGTGCCCACAAGCGTCAGTTTGGTGTGCAGGGACCAGTGGTGCGGGTCGTTCAGGCGTGCGCGGATGTCGTGGATGACGGGAAACCCAATCCCTCCCACCACAATGGCTGTCATGACCGGCAGCAACATCCACACATCGCTTTGGTAGCGCGTCAGGCCGTCTTCATGGATGGAGAAGCCGGCATTGTTGAACGCCGAGATGGCGTGAAACACCCCATTCCAGAGTGCATCGTCCCATGGCAGGCCGTAGCTGAGATGCAGCCGCAGGCAAAGCGCGCTGGCAATCAGGCTCTGCCCCACGACGGTGACGACGAACACCAGCTTGGCCACGCTGGTCACGTCGCCCAAGCCCAGGACGTGGCTTTCGGCCTGGGTAATGAGGCGGGTGCGCAGCCGCAGTGAACGGTTCACCAGCAAACCGAGCAGGGTGGCTGCCGTCATCATGCCGAAGCCGCCCAATTGGAACAGCACCAGAATGATGCCCTGCCCCAACCCGCTCCAGTAGGTGCCGGTATCGACCACGACCAAGCCGGTCACGCACACGGCGGACACGGCGGTGAAAAAAGCGGTGAGCCAGGGAGCGGGTGTGCCTTGTGCCTGGGCTTGAGGCAGCATGAGCAAAGCTGTGCCAGCCAGGATGGCCAGCAGAAAACCCAGCGCCACGGTGCGCGTGGGGTGCAACAGGGTTTTCATGCCCGCGATTGTGCCAGCTTACGCCAGCGAATGAACTTAAACCACCCGGAAGTTGGCAATCTGTTCGGTGAGCAGATCGGCTTGTTTCTTGAGGGCAGTGGCTGCAGAGGCGGTTTCTTCCACCAACGCTGCGTTTTGCTGGGTGCTTTGGTCCAGCACCTGGATGGCTTGTGTCACTTGCTCCACGCCCGAAGCCTGCTCTTT
>CAZGDZ010000177.1:0-5338 GCA_964524855.1 uncultured Macromonas sp. | reverse complement strand
GCCCTGCACACGCTGGTGATTGAGCCGAACCCCGCCACCCGCGCGGTGCTGGTGCGGATGGTGGAGGAGCTGGGCTGGTCCGCCGTGACCGCGCCCGATGCCGAAACCGGTTTGCGCCTGGCGACCGAAGCGCAGGACGGCGGCACCGCCTTCGACGCCACCCTGGTGGACTGGCTGCAACCCGGACTCGACGGCTGGACCGCTGCCGAACGCCTGCGCCAATTGGGCGGCCAGATGGTGGTGATGGTCACGGCCAACCCACAGGACATGCTGGAGGGCCGCAGCGAAGCCGAGGTCGCCCGCGTCGGCGCGTTTCTCATCAAACCATTCACCCGCAGCATGGTGTTCGACGCGGTGATGGCGCAGCGCCTGCCCGCCGCGTCCCTGACCAGCGACGGCGCGCGAGGGCAGACCCGGCCACTGCAGGGCCTGCGGCTGCTGGTGGTGGAAGACAACCCGGTCAACCAACTGGTGGCCAGCGAGCTGCTGGGTGCCGCCGGTGCCCGAGTCAGCCTGGCCCACGATGGCCGCGAAGGCGTGACCATGGTGCGCAACGCCATGGAGCCGTTCGACCTGGTGTTGATGGACATGCAAATGCCGGTGATGGACGGCCTGCAGGCGACCCGCAAGTTGCGCGAGGAGCCGCGTTTCGCGACCCTGCCCATCGTGGCAATGACGGCCAACGCCATGGCCAGCGACCGGGAAGACTGCCTGGCCGCCGGCATGAACGACCACGTCGGCAAACCGTTCGACTTGGAACAGCTGATCGCGCTGATCCAACGCCACTGCCAACACCGGCTGGCCCAACTGGCGCCGGCCGTGCTGCCCAGCGTGCCACGGCCCGCTGCCGCTGCGCCGATGGTGCTGAACGTGGCAGCGGCGGTGGCACGGTTTGGCGGAGACCGCCAGCTGTACGCCCAGTTGCTGGCACGCCAGTTGAAAGACGCGCCCGCCGCGCTGCAACGCATCCGCGACGCGCTGGAACCTGAGGGCAGCCCACCGGACTCCCAGCACGCCCGAGAAGCCGCCCACAGCCTGAAAGGCGTGGCCGCCACCTTGGGAGGCGATGCCGTGGCCGCCGCCGCCGGGCAACTGGAACAAACCCTGAAGCAACCCGACGCGACCCCTGCGCAATGGGCCGAGCACCTGGCCAGCCTCACGGCCTCGGTATCCCACATGCTGGCAGCGGCCCAAACCTGGTTGAGTGAGCATGCGCCATCGAAGGCAGCGCCGCCATCCGCCACCCCAGCCGCCGTCTCCCGCGCCGCCACGGCCGACCTGCGTCAGGCCCTGGAAAGGCTGAAACAGCACCTCGCGGCGACCGACATGGCCTCGATCGAACAGCACGAGGCCTTGCTGGCGAACGGGGCCGGTGAGGCACACGACTGCCTGCACCGCCTGAATGCCGCCATGGACGAGCTGGATTTTGAAGCCGCGCACCAAGCCGTCAGCGACTGGCTGGCGCGGTTGGACGCACCCGAAACCGAACCCGTCAGAGGGTGACGCCGGTGCGGGCGGGCGCCGCCGGTGCCGAGGCCAACAAGGTCTCGACCCGGTTGCGGCCCAGGCGTTTGGCTTGGTACAAGGCTCGGTCGGCCAACAGCAGCAAGGCATCGGCATGCATGCCGGGCACCGGTAGCTCGGTCGCCACGCCGGCACTCAAGGTCACCACCCCGTGGGGGCTGACCACGTGGGGCACGGCCCGTTGGCGCACCGTCTCCAGCACCTGTTGGGCCAAGGCAATGGCGCCATTCAGGTCGGTGTCGGGCAGCAGCATCGCCATTTCTTCGCCACCGTAGCGACACACCACGTCGCGCGGGCGTTGCGCCATGGATTCGATCACCCCAGCCACTTTGCGCAAACACTCGTCGCCGCGCTGGTGCCCATAGGTGTCGTTGTACTGCTTGAAGTAATCGATGTCGAA
Organism: uncultured Macromonas sp.; assembly: GCA_964524855.1. Classification (GTDB taxonomy): domain Bacteria; phylum Pseudomonadota; class Gammaproteobacteria; order Burkholderiales; family Burkholderiaceae_C; genus CAZGDZ01. Next base: position 3,414 of record CAZGDZ010000177.1, on the reverse strand, counting down.
TAGCACCAGGCTCAGCCCCTCCTGCTCACGCAGGGCGTGGCGCCACTCGCGGTCCAGCATGGCATCGAAATGCCGACGGTTGCCGATGTCGGTCAGCGCATCCACATGGGCCATGGCGTGCATGCGCGCCGCCTGTTCCTTGAGCAGACGCTCGCGCGCCACCGCAGGGCTGACGTCGGTGATTTGCACCAGCACGTAGCGCTGGCCAGCCTGGCGGGCCGCCTGGCCGTTCATGGGCACGATCTGGATCGACTGCTTCAAGCGCTGTGGCTGCGCACCCGCTGACGACAGCGCAAACAGCGGCAATGGCGACAAATGCAGGGTTTCGGACAGCAAGGCCGGAAAACCCGTGCGCAGCACGTCGTTCAAGGCCCGCTCAAAATGGCTGCCCCGCAGGCCCTCGAACACGTCCACCAGCGCGCGGCCCTGCACCTCGGCCTCGTTCAGGCGGGCGCGACGCAGGAACCAAGGGTTGGCAAAGACCACCTGGCAGGTTTCGTCCAGCACCAACAAGCCCGACTGCACGTTGCCCAGCACCCACTCGACCCACGGGCCCAGGCAGGGTGGTGCTGATTCGTGCGAGCAGGGCGTGGTCATGTGGCCGAGGCCTCCAGCCGGCGGATGAACGCGGCCACCTTGGACTCCAGGCGCCCGCTGGACTGGATGTCGAGCAGGAAAGCGAGGTGGCCCACGATGCTGCGCGACGCGATCTCAAAACGCACTTTCAGGCTCAGCAAGGGTTCGGTCACCGCCTCATTGGCCAGCAGCACGTCGGACAGAATGCCCAACTCCACTTCGGGCAAGCTGCCATCGAATTCAATGCCCAGCGCGTCCCCCACACTGGCCACCACAGAATTCAGCAGGATGTTGCCGATCTCGGCCAACGCTTCCTGCTCCATCTCGCCGAGCTGTTCCAGAGGCACGGCTTCGCCGACCATGATCTGCACCAGTTGCAGGCTCTGCTCGGCCGGGAACATCAATATCGCATCGGTGACGATTTCGCCATGGAACCCTTGCCTCACCGCGCTGACGCGGCGGTCGCCTTCCAGGCTGAGCTGGCGCACCACCTCAGCCTTGGGCAGCAACTGCACCTGCGGAATGCTCAGCAGCACCGCTTCGCCGGCCAATTGGCTCAGCGCGTCGGCCGCCTGCCCCACGCCCAGGTTGAACAGTTCGCCCAGGGCGTCCAGTTCCAGGTCGTTGAGCTTCATGCGTCCGCCGAAAAGTATTCAACCGCCTGCTGAATGGCCGCTTCGGTCACTGGCTTTTGCACAAACTTCACCCCCAGCGCCACCGCCCGGTCGCGGCTGGATTCCTGGATGTTGGCCGTCAGCATCGCAATGCGGGCTTGGGGCAGCAGGCCGAGCAGCTTTTCAGCGGCCTCGAAACCGCTGATGCCAGGCATGTTCACGTCCATGGTGACGAAGTCGGGCTGGAGTTGGGGCGCCAAGGTGAGCGCTTCGTCACCCGAGGTGGCTTCGAACACTTCCCAGTCCGGGCACAGGCTGGCCACCTTGCCCTTGATAATCATGCGTGAAACGCGGCTGTCGTCCACCACCAACAATCGATTGCCCATGCGCAACTTTCGCAAAACGTGTGTACCCGCACTTGTGATGCAGTAAACCTTGCATTCTCTCTCACCTAAGTCCATTGCCCAAATTTGCGAAAAGTCCTACTTGGCTTCTAGGGTATGTAGCCACCTTTTCGTGCCGCAAAAGACACAGTCAAGCTAACCAGAACTTACTATGATTAGCTCAACTAATATTAGTAGCCACCAGCATGAGCACTTTTGACCCCGACGCCTTGGAATGCCTGGCCGCCATCGTGGAGGAAGGCGGTTTCGAGCGCGCCGCGCAGCGCCTGTCCATCACCCAATCGGCGGTGTCGCAGCGCCTGCGCTCGCTGGAAGCTCAAGTGGGCACGGTACTGATCGTGCGCAGCCGGCCACTGAAAGCCACCCCGGCCGGGCAGTTGATGATCAAGCACGCCAAGATGATGCGGCTACTGCGCGCCGACCTGGAGCACGACCTGCGAGAACTGGCGCCCAACTCCACCCGAGGCCAGCGCGACGAGGAGCGGATCTCGGTCGCCATCAACGCCGACAGCATCGCCACCTGGGCGCTGCCCGCCATCAGCGCACTGGTGGAAGAGGGGCTGCCGATCGAAATCATCCACGACGATCAGGACTTCACCCACGAATGGCTGCGCGAAGGCCAGGTGCTGGGCTGCGTGACCTCGCTCGGCCAGGCCTTGCGCGGCTGCAAGCTGGAGCCGCTGGGCGCCATGCCCTACGTGGCGGTGGCCAGCCCCGGCTACGCCGCGCAGCACCTCCCCGACGGCCTGACCCGCCACAACTTCCACCGGCTGCCGTTCATTGCGTTCAACCGCAAGGACGACATGCAGCGCGACTTTGTGTGCCGCGCCTTCAGCCTGGGGCAGGTGACGCTGCGGCAGTTGTATGTGCCCTCGTCCGAGGGCCAGGTGCGCGCCGCCTTGGCCGACTGGGGCGTGACGGTGGTGCCCCGGCCACTGGTGGCCGACGCGCTGCAAGCGGGCCGGTTGCGCAATGTGTGCCCAGCCCACACCTTTGACGTGCCGCTGTACTGGCACTGCTGGAACCTGGCGTCTGACGTGCTGAACGACCTCAGCACCGCGCTGCGGACGGCCGCCGCACAGGTGCTGGAACCCATGGCCGGCGCCTGAACCTCAGTTCGCGCGCCCCAGGCCGGGCACGCCCGACCACAGTTCGTCCAGGTTGGGAATCTTCCACTGGGCGGGGTCTTCGCGCTGCAGGATTTTGACCGTGCTGCCCGAACGCGACAGGTCCAGCAGCTCGGGCACCACCCGCTCATTGCTGCGAGTGGAGTAGACGGTTTTCACCGTCGGCTTGAGCAGGCTGGTCGGCGATTGCTCCACCACCACCGCCAGCCGCCCGTTGGACAGCAGCACCAGCGAGCCGGTGGGGTAAATCCCCAGGCTGCGCACAAAACCCTGAAACACGCGCGGGTCGAAATCGCCGGTCCACGAAGCCATTTGCTTGAGCGATTCGGCCGGGTCCCAACCCGTCTTGTAGGGCCGGTTGGAGGTGATGGCGTCGTACACGTCGCACACCGAGCCCATGCGCGCCATCAGCGAGATGTCTTCGCCGACCAGCCCGTCCGGGTAGCCCTTGCCCGAAAACCGTTCGTGATGGTGCAGACACACGTCCAACGCGGCTTCGTCGTGGATGCCGGCGTCACGCAAACGCTGCCAGCCTCGGCGCGGATGCTCGCGCACCAGGGTGAACTCCGCTTCGCTCAAGCGCCCGGGCTTGTTCAGAATCTCGATGGGGATGTCGATCTTGCCGATGTCGTGCAGCAGGCCGGCAAAGCCCGCGGCACGGGCTTCGTCGTCGGGCAGGCCCAGTTGGCGCGA
>CAZGDZ010000176.1:3441-5348 GCA_964524855.1 uncultured Macromonas sp. | reverse complement strand
AGCTCGTCCGGGCCGGTGTGGCTCAATACGCTGCGCCCAGCCCTGATCGTGGTGCAGGCCGGTCACCGCAACCGCTTTGGCCACCCCGCCCCGCGAGTGATTGACCGCTACGAGGCACGCCAGATACCCTGGGTGCAGACGGCTACCTGCGGCGCAGCGCAATGGCTCAGCGCGGTACCGGGTGAGGTATCCTGCTGGCGCGATACCCAGCGCCGTTACTGGCAGTATCGGGCTCCTCCAGTGGCCCGGACAATCCGGTCCACTGCCCCGCCAACAACCCTGCCTACCACCCTACCCACTGCCCATCCCAACACCCCCGGCAATGACTGAGCCCATGCGCCCCCGAATGGCTTGCGGAGCCAGCGGCCGCCGAGGTTGGCTTGGTAATTGCTACCATAGCTCCGTGAGTCTCTTGCGGCTGCAGCCCACCGGGCGGCGTCCGTTCATCCAACTGATGCACTGTTTATGAGCCCACCGACCTTCGACGAAATGCATGCCTCCCCCGAGGCCGTGCGCGAGCACTACACCCGCTACGCCCGGTGGCTGGCCGAACAACCCGAAGACGTCATGCTGGCGCGCCGCGAAGAGGCGGAAATGATATTCAGGCGGGTCGGCATCACCTTTGCGGTGTACGGCGCCAAGGACGAAGACGGCGCCGGTACCGAGCGGCTCATCCCCTTCGACCTCATTCCCCGCATCATTCCGGCCCAGGAATGGAGCAGCATGGAACGCGGCCTGGCGCAGCGTGTCACGGCACTGAACCGCTTCCTGCACGACATTTATCACGAGCAGGAAATCCTCAAGGCTGGCCTGGTCCCACGCGACCAGATTGAGCAGAACGCCCAGTTCCGCCCCGAGATGGTGGGGGTGGACGTGCCCGGTGGCGTTTACTCGCACATTGCCGGGGTGGACATTGTCCGGGCCCCGAAGCCCGGCGGCGGCCCCGCCGAGTACTACGTGCTGGAAGACAACCTGCGCGTACCCAGCGGCGTGAGCTACATGCTGGAAGACCGCAAGATGATGATGCGGCTCTTCCCCGAGCTGTTCAGCGAGAACCGCGTGGCCCCCGTGGCCCACTACCCCGACCCGCCCACACCGACGAGCCCACCGTGGTGGTACTGACGCCGGGCATGTACAACAGCGCCTACTTCGAGCACGCCTTCCTGGCCCAGCAAATGGGCATTGAACTGGTGGAAGGCCAGGACCTGTTCGTGAAGGACGACTTCGTCTACATGCGCACCACCCTCGGGCCACAGCGTGTGGATGTGATCTACCGCCGGGTGGACGACGACTTCCTCGACCCGTTGGCCTTCCGCCCAGACTCCACACTGGGTTGCGCGGGCCTGCTCGACGTGTACCGCAAGGGCAACGTGACGCTGTGCAATGCCATAGGCACCGGTGTGGCCGACGACAAGTCCATCTACCCCTATGTGCCCCAGATGATCGAGTTCTATCTGGGCGAGAAGCCCATCCTAAAGAACGTGCCCACCTACATGGGCCGCAAGCCCGACGATCTGAAGTACATCCTGGCCAACCTGAAAGACCTCGTGGTCAAGGAAGTGCACGGCGCTGGCGGCTACGGCATGCTGGTGGGGCCGGCCGCTACCCAGGCCGAGATCGAGGACTTCCGCAAAGCCGTGCTGGCCAAGCCCGATGGCTACATCGCCCAGCCCACGCTGAGCCTGTCCAGTTGCCCCACCTATGTGGAGTCGGGTGTGGCGCCGCGTCACATCGACCTGCGGCCCTTCGTGCTGAGTGGCAAAACCGTGCAAATGGTGCCCGGTGGCCTGACCCGTGTGGCCTTGAAGGAGGGCTCGCTCGTCGTGAATTCTTCACAGGGCGGCGGTACAAAAGACACCTGGAGTTTGGAAGCCGGAGGGGACAACAATGCTGTCAAGAACCGCTGA
>CAZGDZ010000176.1:2412-3431 GCA_964524855.1 uncultured Macromonas sp. | reverse complement strand
CGAGCGCGCCGAAAACACCGCTCGCATTCTGGATGTGAACTACCAGACCCCGCTGCTGCCGCAATCGGCCGGCGTGGCCCAAGTGGGCTGGGAAGGGCTGCTGCGCATCAGCGAACTCATGCCGGCCTATCAGTACCAGTACGGCGAGGTCACTGCCAAAGACGTGCTGCACTTCATGGTGCGCGACGAGGCGAACCCGTCCAGCATTGTGTCGTGCCTGCGCGCGGCGCGTGAAAACGCCCGTGCCGTGCGCGGGGTGCTGACGACCGAGCTTTGGGAAACGCAGAACCAGACCTGGCTGGAATTGCAGCGCCTGCTCAAAAGTCGCTCGTTCGAGAAAGACCCATCGGAATTCTTCGAGTGGGTGAAGTTTCGCTCGCACCTCTCGCGTGGGGTGGCGATTGGCACCATGTTGCGCGACGAAGCGTTCCACTTCTACCGCATGGGCACCTTTCTGGAGCGGGCGGACAACACGGCGCGGCTGATCGACGTGAAGTTCCACGCGGTGGAGTCTGACTTTTACGGCAACGCCAACGAGGCCGACCAGGAGCTGGACTTCTACCATTGGAGCGCGATTCTGCGCAGTGTGAGTGCGTTCGAGGTGTACCGCAAGGTGTACCGTGCCGTCATCACGCCCGAACGGGTGGCCGAGCTGATGATTCTGCGGGCCGACATGCCGCGCAGCCTGCTGGCTTGTATGAACGAGGTGGTGCTGAACCTGGAAGCGGTGAGCAACGACACCTCGGCCGAAACCGAGCGTCACGCTGGCAAGCTGCGTTCGGAGCTGGAATTCGCCCGCATTGATGAAATCCTGGCCAATGGCCTGCATGCGTTCCTGACCCAGTTTCTGGACCGGGTGAACATGCTGGGCAACCGGATCAGCCAGAACTTCCTGGTGCCGGTGGCGGCTTGATGACCGAATTTGGTGCGCGATTGGTTGTCTTGGTGCAGGGTTGCACCAAGACGTTGCCTCGTTGCGCACCAATCCAAGTTGCCAACGGCTGGCAGTGCCCTTGGGT
>CAZGDZ010000176.1:1075-2390 GCA_964524855.1 uncultured Macromonas sp. | reverse complement strand
AGCTCAACTGCGGCAGGTGGCGCAAAGTGGGTGTGTAAGCGAACCAGCCTTGTGTCCAGCGGGCGTCCTGCGGTGGTTCCATGCCGGCCGCCGAGCCTTTCACGCGCGACTCGGTCGCTTCCAGCCAAAGCAGGCCGTCCCGCACGACCACTTGGTAATCCTCTTCCCAGCGCACCTTTTCAACCGAATGGGTCCACGCCAAAGTCAGCGTGGTGATGGGCAGAAACACCGGCACACCGTCTGGCGGTACGGACGGCGTTCCCGTCGTCATCAAGGTGCTCAGGCACAGGCCCAGCAGCTTCATCGGCCCTTGCGCACCTTCAGCACATGCCAGGTGACGAACAACGCCACCGCCGCCAGGCCGATTTCGTCGGTCACCGGCAGTGCAGCCACCAGAAAGCTTGCCGACGCCACGGCCACCAACCGCTCCCACCAGCGCAACGGGCCGAACAGGTAGCCAATCGCACCGGCGCCCCACATGGCAATCGCCACCAGGGCCTTGAACACAATCCAGGCCACGGACAGCCAGTCGCCGCCTTGCAACATCAATGCGGGGCTGTACACCGCCATGTAGGGCACGATGAAACCTGCGATTGCAACCCGCACGGCATTCAGGCTGATTTTGAGTCCCTTCTCGCGCGCAATCGGTGCCGCCGCAAACGCCGCCAGCGCCACCGGTGGAGTCAAATCCGCCATGATGCCGAAGTAAAACACGAACATGTGCGACACGATCAGCGGCACACCCAATTCCAGCAGCACCGGGGCAGCCAGAGAACTGGTGATGATGTAGTTGGGGATGGTGGGGATGCCCATGCCCAGAATCAGACACGTCAGCATGGTGAGGAACAAGGCGAGGAACAGGCTTTCGCGCCCAATCGCAATCACATGGCCGCCCATTTCGGCTGCCACACCGGTGAGGTTGATGACACCGATGATGACCCCGACCAGGGCACAGGCAATCGCCACCGGCAAGGCATGCCTTGCCCCATCCACCAGAGCGCGCACTGCCAATTGCCTGGTGTCACCACCCACTCGGCGGATGAACGTCAGTGCCACCAGCACCGCAGTGATGACGAAAAACGTTAACACCCCGAACTTGAGAAATCCTGCGCACGCCAAGCCCAGCAGTGCCCAGAACAAGCCGCGCAAGGGCAAACCGCGCACGCCCGTCATCACTGCAGCGCCGAAAATCAGGATCACTGTGAGTGCCAGCCCCACGCTGCCTGAAAACAGGGGGGTGTAGCCTGAAAACAGCAGCGCTACCAAGCCCGCCAGCGGCAGCCCTAGCCTCCGAGCGATCGAGGACCGCACGTCT
>CAZGDZ010000176.1:0-1065 GCA_964524855.1 uncultured Macromonas sp. | reverse complement strand
CAGCAGGTACCAGCGCTCGCGCACGGCGGTCCACGGGTTGGGGCATTCCGCCTTGGGCAATCCCATCAGGCCTTTGCGGCCTGCTTCCAGATGCACCATCCAGAAGGCGGTCACAAAGTACAGAATTGCTGGAATGAGTGCGGCCTTGACGATCGCGATGTAAGGCACGTTGATGGTTTCGGCCATGATGAAGGCGACCGCCCCCATCACCGGAGGCATGATCTGTCCACCCATGCTGGCCGTGGCTTCCACGCCGCCCGCAAACGCTGGCGAGTAGCCAAACCGCTTCATCAGCGGAATGGTGAACTGGCCGGTGGTGACCACATTGGCCACGCCCGAGCCGTTGATGGTGCCCATCAAACCCGATGAAATCACCGACACCTTGGCTGGGCCACCTCGGGTGTGGCCCACAGTGCCCATGGCGAAGTCGTTGAACAGGCGGATCATCCCGGCTTGTTCCAGAAATGCGCCAAACAGGATGAACAAGAAGATGTAGGTGGACGACACGTAGGTGGGTGTGCCGTAGATACCTTCGGTGCCGAAACCCAGTTGGGCAACGATCTGGTCCAGCCCATAGCCCCGGTGCGCAAAGGCGCCCGGCAGGTATTCCCCAAACACCGCGTAGGCGAGGAACAGCCCGCAAATGATGGGTAAGCCCCAACCCATGACTCGGCGTGCGGCCTCGAACACCAAGGTCACCGCCACCACACCCACCAACCAGTCGGCACCGATGAGTTCGCCGGCCCGCAGGGTCAGATCGGCCTCGTAGACCCACTGGTACAAGCCGGTGGCAAAGCCGGCCAAGCCCAGCACCCAGCCCAACGCTTTGCCCAAAGTGCGCAGTGCGCCGCCCCGATGCGTATGGAAGGGGGGATAGATGGCGAAGATCAACAACCGCACAAAGCCCACGTGCACCGCACGGATGACCTGGCTGGACAGAGGGTGGAACGCCGCCATCCACAACTGGTATGACGAAAAGGCGACGGCGATCCAAAAAATAGCGCCCCGCGCTAAAGCTTGGGGCGCCTGATGCGTGTCGTGTGCGGTCATGCGCAGAGTGTCACT
>CAZGDZ010000175.1:4565-5359 GCA_964524855.1 uncultured Macromonas sp. | reverse complement strand
CGACGATGTCAAGGTCATCGGGCCGCTGCGCATCGACCTGGAGCTGTACAACGTCTTCCTCAACGAAGCGGACGAGTGGTCGCGTCGCTTGGGGCATGGCTTGTCCGAATGGGGGTTGTCGCCCACGGCGCCGCTAGAGCCGCAGTGGTCCGCGCTGGCCCATTCGCTGGCCGGTGGCGCGGGCACGGTGGGCCATGCTGGGCTGGCCCAATTGGCCCGTGCGCTGGAACACGCGCTGGACCGTGCCATGGCTTTGCAGGCGCAGGGCCAGGCGCTGTTGCCCGACGACACCGCCGTGCTGCTGCGCGCCGCCGAAGAAGCGCGCACCTTGCTGCACCAGTTCGCGGCTGGGTTCCTGAAGGAGCCGCTGCCCGCCACGCTCGACGCCCTGGACGCTGTGGCCCAAGCTGGCATCCCCTTGCCAGCCGACTCACTCCAGCCGCCCGACGTCGAGCCGCAGCCTGACACCCAGCCGCAGGCCGAGGTCCAGCCACAGCCCGATGTCGCGCCCTCTGAGCCCGTGCCCACCGAACCCGTGGTGGACTCGCTGGACCGCGACCTGTTCGCTGTGTTCGAAGACGAAGCGGGCGAGCTGTTGCCACGTTTGGGCGCCGCCTTGCGCCAATGGGTGGCCCGGCCCGACAACGCCAGTGCCCGCGCCGAGGTGGTGATTGGTGCCTTTCCCGAGCGCGCCAGCCCCTTGCGCCGCATCGCCTGGGGCTGGTTTCGCTGGCTGACCGGGCTGAACGTGACCGACCTGACCTCGGGCTTTCGCTGCTACCGGGGCGACGCGC
>CAZGDZ010000175.1:0-4555 GCA_964524855.1 uncultured Macromonas sp. | reverse complement strand
GAGGTGCTGCGCAACCTGCACACCCTCAAAGGCAGCGCCCGCCTGGCCGGTGCGTTGCGCCTGGGCGAGCTGGTGCACAAGCTGGAATCGGCCGTGCTGCAACTGCCCGAAGTGCCCGCCAGCGTGGACGCCGTGCGCCCCTTGCTGGCCGCACTCGACGAACTGGTGGACCGCTTCGACGCCCTGCGCCGCGTGTTCAAGCAGGCCGAAGCGCCCAACACCCCGCCCGAGGCCGAGGGTGTGCGCCTGACGGCTCCCGAAGGCTTGGCCCGCCCCGTGGCCCCCGCCCGGCTGGAGCCCTTGCCCGTGCCGTCGCACATGGTGCGGGTGCGCGCCGATCTGCTCGACCGCCTGATGACCCAGACCGGCGACGTCATGATCACCCGTGGCCGCCTGGAAAGCGACATGCGCGCCTTGCGCCATTCGTTCAAAGACATGTCGGCCAACATCGAACGCTTGCGCAGCCAACTGCGCGACCTGGAGATGCAGACCGAAACCCAGATGCAATCGCGTCTGGCGCAGGCGCGCGACACCGATCCGCGCTTCGACCCGCTGGAGTTCGACCGCTACACCCGGGTGCAAGAGCTGACCCGCCTGCTGGCCGAATCGGTGAACGACGTGGCCACGGTGCAACACCACTTGCAGCGCTCGGTGGAGGCGGCCGAAGGCAGCCTGGCGGCCCAGGCGCGCCAGACCCGCGATTTGCAGCGCGACCTGTTGCGCACCCGGCTGGTGGCTTTTGATACCCTGGCCGAACGCCTGCACCGCACCTTGCGCCTGGCGGCCGAAGCCACCGGCAAATCGGCAGCGCTGATGTTGGAAGGCGCCGATGTGGAGGTGGACCGGGGCGTGCTGGACCGGCTGGCCCCGGTGCTGGAACACTTGCTGCGCAACGCCGTGGTCCACGGCATTGAGTCGCCTGCCCAACGCGCGGCGGCAGGCAAGCCCACCGAAGGGCGCGTTACCCTGACCTTGGAGCAAAACGGCAACGACCTGTCGCTGACCCTGGCCGACGATGGCGCTGGGTTGGATGTGCCGCAGTTGCGCGAGCGTGCGGTGGCCCAGGGCCTGCACGATGCAGCCGCTCCGTTCAGTTGGGCCGATGCCGCCCGCAGCATTTTCGCGCCGGGGCTGACCACCGCTGCCGCTGTCACTGAACTGGCTGGCCGCGGCATTGGGCTGGACGTGGTGCGCAACGAAGTGCTGGGGCTGGGCGGGCGCATCGAGCCAGTGCCCACGCCCGCTGGCGGCACCGGTTTCCAATTGGTGGTGCCCCTCAGCACGGCGGTCACGCAGGTGGTCATGCTGCGCGTGGGCGACTTCACCTTTGGCGTGCCCGCCCCTTGGGTGGAAGCAGTGCGCCGCGCCCAGGCGCCCGAGCTCACCGCTGCCTACGTCAGCGCCCAGTGGCGCGCGGGCGATGCGCTCATGCCGTTCTATTGGGCTGGCGCCTTGCTGGCGCTGTCCACCGAAAGCACCGACCCCCAGGCCCATCAGGCCCACAGTTGGCCGGTGCTGGAGTTTTACAGCGCGGGCCAGCGCGTGGCATGGCATGTGGACGAAGTGCTTGGCCATCAGGAAGTGGTCGTCAAGCCACTGGGGCCGCAGTTGGCTCACCTGCCTGGCTTGGCGGGTGCCACGGTGCTGGCTTCAGGCGCGGTCGCGCTCATCTACAACCCGGTGGCCTTGGCCTCGCTGTATGGCGAAGCGGCTCGGGCCTGGGCACGGGCCCAGCGCGCACAGGGCATACAAGGGGTGGTGCCGGTGCCCGCCCTGCGCCCAGCGGGAGTTGGTGCGGGCGCGCAGGCCGAGCCGCCCTTGGTGCTGGTGGTGGACGACTCCATCACCGTGCGGCGCGTCACGCAGCGCCTGCTCAAGCGCGAAGGCTACCGCGTCGCCTTGGCGGCCGACGGCCTGCAAGCCCTGGAACGCCTGCGCGAAGAACTGCCCGTGGTGGTGCTGTGCGACATTGAAATGCCGCGCATGGACGGCTTCGAGTTCGTGCGCCACCTGCGCGACGAACCCGCCTGGGCCGATCTGCCGGTGGTGATGATCACCTCCCGCCTGGCCGACAAACACCGCGAACACGCCGAAATCCTGGGCGTGGACCACTACCTGGGCAAGCCCTACTCCGAAGAAGAGCTGCTGGCGCTGGTGGCCGCCTACACGCGGCTGGCGCCTTAAGCTTTTTTCACCACCGCGTAACGCTCCAGCGTGCGGGCGCGCGCCACCGCGTGCTCCACCACGGGCGTGGGGTAATCGCGCCCCAACACCACCCCGGCCGATTCCAGCTCCATCGGCTTGGCCACCCACGGCGCGTGCAGCGCATGGCTGGGCAGCCCGGCCAACGCCGGCAAGTAACGGCGAATGAACTTGCCGTGCGGGTCGAACTTCTCGCTCTGGCTGACTGGGTTGAAAATGCGGAAGTAAGGTTGCGCATCGCACCCGCTGGACGCAGCCCACTGCCAGCCGCCGTTGTTGGCCGCGAGGTCAAAGTCGATCAGGTGGTCCGCAAAATACTGCTCGCCACGCCGCCAGTCCAGCCCCAAATCCTTCGTCAAAAAGCTGGCCACCACCATGCGCAAGCGGTTGTGCATGTAGCCGGTTTGGTTGATCTGGTGCATGGCCGCGTCCACCAGCGGGTAGCCGGTGCGCCCCTCGCACCAGGCGGCAAACAGCGCATCGGCGTGCTTGCCCCGCTCCCAGTGGATGGCGTCGTACTCGGGCTTGAAGGCACCGTTCACCGCGTGTGGGAAGTTGGCCAGAATCTGGTGGTAAAAATCGCGCCAGATGAGTTCGCTCAACCAAGTGCTGGCGCCTGCCATGCCCTGCAGGTGCATGGCGTAGGCCACGCTGGCCAGGTTGCGTATGCTGATGGTGCCAAACCGCAAATGCACACTCAGGTAACTGGGGCCTTTGATGGCCGGAAAATCACGCGCCTGGTGGTATTGGTCAATCCGTTCCACAAAGTCTTCAAACAGCGCGCGCGCGCCCCGGCTGCCGGTGCGCACTTTGAGTGCGCGCAGGTTGGTGGTTTCAAATCCCAGGCTGCCCAACGCTGGCACACCGGGTGCCGCGTGAGCGGGGCAGGGCGCCAGCGCGGGGGCGTAGCGCTCCACCGGGTAGCCCTTCAGGTGAAAGTCCGTCAGCGCCTTCAGCCACGCGTTTTTGTAGGGCGTGAACACGGTAAAGGGCCGTGCGTTCTGCGTCAGCACCTCGTGCCGCTCAAAAATCACATGGTCCTTGAAGGTGTGCAGCATGGCGCCCGCGTGCGCCAGCGCGCCCAGCACCTGCGCGTCGCGCGCCTTGGCGTGGGGCTCGTCGTCGTGGTTGGCAAACACGGCCTGCACGCCCAGTTGTGCGGCCAGGCGGGGAATTTCCTCCGTCGCCGCGCCGTGGCGCACGATCAGCCCCACCCCCTCCGCCCCGTTCGATCGGCCCAGCGCGCGCAATTGCTCGTCCAGGTCAATCAGGCTTTCGTGGATGAACTCCACCCGCCGGTCGGCCGCCAGGCCACGGTCCAGCAGCGGCTGCAAAATGTCGGTGTCAAACACAAACACACACCACACTTTTTTGCAGCGCTTGAGCGCGTGGTACAGCGCCGCATTGTCGTCCGCCCGCAGGTCGCGGCGGAACCACACCAGGCCAGCGTCGTAGGGTTTGGTGGTCGAGGGCATGGCGGCATTGTGTTGCAAAACACCGTTCCCAGTCGGTCGGTGGTCAATCGTGCAGTGCTGGGCTGATCCCCACAGGTTGATCCGTTGATTTATAAAAATTTGGTAACTTTCCAAATCTCACTATAAACTTCAAGGCATGGACCCCATACGCAACCCATTCTCCCCGGGCGCCGGTACCCCACCCCCGGAACTGGCTGGCCGCGACGAGTTGCGGGAATCGTTGCGCATTGCGCTCGAACGAGCGAAGATCGGCCGCCCAGCCAAAAGCGCCATGCTGGTCGGTTTGCGCGGCGTCGGTAAAACCGTGCTGTTGGACCGCATCAGGATGGATGCCGAAGCGGCCGGTATCCACACGGTGCGCGTTGAGGCACCCGAAGGGCGATCACTGCCCGCTCTCATTGCGCCGCAATTGCGCCAGGCCCTGTTGCGCTTGAGCCAAGTCGCGGCCGCGAAAGATGTCGCGGTGCGCGGGTTGCGTGCATTGGCGGGTTTTGCGCGCAAGCTCAAAGTGACTTTCGGTGACATCGAGGTAGGGATTGACTACGAGCCAGAGCCGGGCTTGGCCGACAACGGCGATCTTGAGCACGACTTGCAAGCGTTGTTCGAGCAAGTCGGACTGGCAGCCAAATCGGCCAACACGGCACTGGCCCTCTTCATCGACGAGTTGCAGTACGTGCAAGAGGCGCAGCTGGCCGCCCTCATCACGGCCATCCATCGGACCGAGCAGCGGCAGTTGCCCGTGGTGCTGGTGGGCGCTGGGCTGCCCCAATTGCGCGGGCAAATGGGCAACGCCAAGTCGTATGCCGAGCGGCTGTTTGATTTTCCCGTGATTGGCCCACTCCTGCCCGCTGCGGCGCGCTTGGCCATCGTAAAGCCGC
>CAZGDZ010000174.1:0-5383 GCA_964524855.1 uncultured Macromonas sp. | reverse complement strand
ATCGGCTGAAGGCGGGTGAAGTGGTTGGCCACGGGCATTGACGCGCCGTGATGCGTGATGACCCACCGGGTGTTCCGCAGGCCGGATCGAGCACCTCCTCAGTGCGCAACGCGCTCGATCGGGTCACGGTGGTGGTGGTCACGTTCAACAGTGCCCACTGCCTGCCCGAACTGGGTCGATCACTGGCCGCCTGCCCCCATGTGGTGGTGGTTGACAACGGCAGTGACGACGGTTGTGCCGCCCTGACCTCAAAGCACCTGCCGCAGGCCCGCGTACTGGCCCTCCCCCACAACTTTGGTTTTGGCGCAGCAAACAACCGGGCGCTGGCCCAAGTGACTACCCCGTTTGCCGTGCTGCTGAACCCAGACTGCGAGCTGTCGCCTGAGGCGCTCACTGCTCTGGTTGCGGCCGCCGACGCTGATCCGCAAGCTGCGGTGCTGGCACCACAACTGACCAGCGCCCAAGGCCAGCCCGACGTGAACTACCGCTGGCCCCACCTGTACTGGACCAGCCTCGGCCCTGCTGCAGAGGGCCCTGCCTGCGTGGGCTTCGTGTGTGGGGCAGCCATGCTGTGCCGCATGTCGGCGTTTGAAGGCGTGGGGTTTTTCGACGAGCGTTTTTTCCTGTATTACGAAGACGACGACCTGTGTCTGCGCCTGTTTCAAGCACAACTTCCGATGGTGGTGGTGCCCAGCGTGACGGCGGTGCACCGCTCGCGCGGCTCGGTGCGCGGCCGCAGCCCGTGGCGCAGTGAATATCTGCGCGGCTACCACCACGCGCAATCCAAACTCATTTTCACGGCCAAGCACCAGACGGTGCCCTTGGCCCAACGCCAGCGACGCCGTTTGGTGGGCACCACCCTGCTAGGGCTGCCGCTGCGCCTTTTGCTGATTTCGCCTCGGCTGTCGGCCCGCATGATAGGTCGGCTGCGCGGGGCCCTGGACTGGACCCCACCCCATGGCTGACGCCCTCACTTCCCGCCCCACGTTGTGCATTGGGGTGCTGACGCTGCGCCACAAAAACACACGTCCAAGACCTGGCGTCTGCCTATTCGGTAGATGATGGCCATGTGGCTAAGACTGCCGTCAATATCACCAAAGACATACCTAACGCTGCATCACGGAATGGAGCGTTAACCATCCCAGTGATGAAAAGCGCGCCACTAGCCATCCAGCCAGCACCTCCAACCAATCGATTAGGATTCTGCCAAGCAGCTAACGCCAACGAAACCAGCAACCAAGACAATATCAACAGCCCCGGCACGCCAGTTTCCATGCCCCACAATAGGTAATCATTGTGTGGATTGTTTATACCCGTCATCAGTGGATAAGCTTGGCTAGCTTGAGCCCAAATATCGCTCCAGCTACCCAAACCGGTACCCAAAAACGGATGCATCCAAAGCTGCTGCCAAGCAGTCACAAACATATGGGCACGAACGCTTACACTGCCGTCGAAATTACCACTTTCAAGTAAAGTATGCAGCTCTTGTACGGCCTGGGTCAGCCGCTCTGCAACTGTGGGCGAGGTAGCCCACAATACATAAGCCAAGCCCACGGCACCCAAGAGAGCGGGTAACCAAACCTTCAGCTGTCTATAGCGGTAAGGCACCAAACACAGCGGCACAGCCATCAATATTAAAATGGCATTTCGGGATATCGAAACCGACGCCACCAACACGCCAATACCCAGAGCTATTACCAAGATAATTGTACGCAGCCAAGGATGTATACGACTTTGCCAAGCAAACCAAAGACCAATGCCAGATGCCGTAGCTAGCAGGATCCACTTCTGACTGCTAGCGTTACCCTTAACGCTCAACAGAGCGTGCCAGATAGCCCATTCAGGAAGAGGAGTTAAATGATGATGAACCACTACAACACCTGATGCCCATAGAGCGCCCAACCCAAAACCCCACAACATTAGTTTTCGCTCATGCGAGGGCATAGTGAGCGCCAAGACTAGATAAATCGCGACGCGAACCGAATGGGCCCAGCGGGGCAGCGAATCCAAGTCAGCACCATGTAAAAACCACAATATTGTAGGCCAGGCCACAAAAACAAATATCAACCAACGCCATTGAAGAGCTACGGAGAGTCGGGTCATACGCCATTGGGGACTTAAACAGAGCAACCCGAAACCCATTATGACCAAGTAGCCAATTCCAATAGGCAAGAAGGCAGCTATCCCCAAAAATAAGCCAAGCCCAGTGCCTGCACGACTCACCCAAGGATCCAGCAGATTATCTTTAAGCATTATCGATATAAATTCAAAAGCGACCCCAAAAATCGGCCGATCATTTTCGGCTCAGCGAAGATGCAATCCCACGAAGAACATCTGGGATGCGACACTTAACCACGCTCTCCAACTCGCATTCGATTTAATTAAATTAGACTAGCGACCCCCCAAAAAATAGTCACCCCAGTAGAAAAACAATAAAACCAAAAACAAAAACCACAAACTAACGCCACCTTCTGATTCACTCAGTTCCAGATGCCGCACCCCATAAATGAAACAAACCATCTTAACTTGGCGTTCTATCCACACATCATGCTCGAGGGACCAGAGATTCAAAATGACGCATAGATTTTTTGAGCATAGATCAGCCATTTTTCAGGAAACTATGATTTAACGGCCACCAACTCCCAAACCAGATGGGGGCAGCCCCCTTTAAACAATCTACGATGCCAGCGCTTTAGCAAGATTTTGAAGTGTGAAATTCGATTGCCGTAGTAATTACTGCGTACGTCGTAGCGGTTGGTTTTTATTCCGAACTGACCGGAAAATCCATAGATCCTCCCCAGGGGTTTATCACCGCAAAAGTAATCAGCTGTTTTTGATGTAATAAAGTTCACATGCGTAGGATCCTGAAAAGCCTCAGCATGCGGAAAAGCAGGGGTCACCGCCAAAAAAACACCATCCGGTTTCAGCACCCGATGGACCTCGCTCATCAGGTTGATAAACGGATAGATCAACGTATCACCACGCATCAACTGGCGTGGCACATGCTCGATCACATCAAATGCAGATACCGAGTCGAAATGATTGTCTTCGAAAGGGAGGCGATCGAGCACAAAGTTAGCCTGAGTGAAACATGCATGGATGGACAACGACGACTCAGAAATGTCCCGGGTGTCCACCCCATGTAACTCGTCGCATCGGTAAGGGTTCCTGGGAAACTGGCCGCAGCCCAAGTCTAAGTGTCGTGTTGGCAACTTCATAACCGTTTTTTAAATAACGAGAGTTTATCGCTTTATACATCATCGCTTAGTCAAAAGACTCACCTTTACACATGCATTAAAAATATCTCAAGACACAATATAAGCCCCCGCCCCGGTGGACAACAACTTCCCATCCGCCCCATAAAATCCCATCCGGGTAGAAGCCACGCGGGAACCGAGGCGCAGCACTTCCGCGCGCAATTCGAACCAGTCGCCGATGCCGGGGCGCAGATAGTCAATCCGCAAGTCGATCGTGCCCAGTTTGGCAAAGCGGTGCAAACGTTGCTCGGGCGGTTCGTCCATGTGGCGCGCGCCGATGGCCGCCATCACGGCCAGGCCGCCCATGGCGTCCAGCCCAGCGCTGATGACGCCGCCGTGCACTCGGTTGTACGCAAAGTGCCCCACCAGCTCGGGGCGCATGTCGATGCGAGCGGTCACCAACGCGGGGGCGATCTGGATGATTTTGAGTCCGAGCACAGTGTTGAACACGATCTTCTGCTCGAAGATGTCGCGCACCCCCTCCACAAACGCCGGTTCAAACACCACAGGCGTGGCGGGCGGGTGAATGATGCTTTTGCTCATGCTCGCTGCTGGTGATACCTGTGCTTAATGGAAATTGGGAGCGCGCTTTTCCAGGAAGGCGGCAAATGCCTCCTTGGCTGCGGGCTCTTGCAGCATGCGTGCAAACACCACGCCCTCGTCAGACATGGCCTGGGTCACCTGCGCCTGCTGGCCTTTTTTCATCAGTAATTTCGTCGCCACTAGCGAAGTCAACGGCTTAGCTGCCAGTTTGCGCGCCACGGCCTGTGCGTAAGCGTGCGTTTCGGATGGGGGCAACACCCGATTGACCAGCCCAACCTCCAGCGCGGCCTCCGCGTAAAAAGCCTCGCCCAGCAACAGCGCCTCGGCGGCGCGGTGGTAACCGAACATCTGCGGCGCCAGCAGGCTGGACGCACCTTCTGCACACAGCCCCAGGTTGACAAAGGGCATGGAGAACGCAGCGTTGTCGCCAGCGTACACCAGGTCGCAGTGGAACAGCATGGTGGTGCCAATGCCGACGGCCGGACCGCACACCGCAGCCACCAGCGGCTTGGGGAATGCGGCCAGTTGACGCAAGAAGCGGAACACAGGTGCGTCCTCGCCTTCTGGAGGGTGGTTCAGGAAGTCTGCAATGTCGTTGCCGGCGCTGAACACGGCCTCGTCGCCTTGCAGCACCACCACACGCACGGCGTCATCGGCCTGCGCTTGGGCCAGCAGGTCGGCAAGCTGGGTGTACATCGCCGCAGTGAGCGAATTTTTGCGCGCCACGCGGTTGATGGTCAGTGTCATCACGCCGTTTTCGGTGTGGCTCAATATGTCGCTCATGCCTGCAGTCTCCGTCTGTCTCAAACCCGTTCAATAATGCCTGCGGCGCCTTGCCCCATGCCCACGCACATGGTCACCATGCCGTAGCGCTTATTGTGCCTGCGCAAAGCATGCACCACAGTGGCAGCGCGGATGGCACCGGTGGCACCCAACGGGTGACCCAAGGCGATGGCGCCGCCGATCGGGTTGACCTTGGCCGGGTCCAGCCCCAACTGATTCATCACCGCCAACGACTGGGCAGCGAATGCTTCGTTCAGCTCGATCCAGTCCAGTTCGTTCTGCGACAGGCCACCGGCCTTCAGCGCGGCCGGAATGGCCTTGATTGGTCCGATGCCCATGATGTGCGGCGGCACGCCGCGCGACGCATAGCTGACGAAGCGGGCCAACGGCGTCAGGCCAAAACGCTTGACAGCGGCTTCGCTGGCCAAAATCAGCGCCCCGGCGCCATCGGACGTTTGCGAACTGTTGCCTGCCGTGACGCTGCCCAAGCCCGTGGGCGAAAGATCGGCACGCCGGGGAACCGCGAACGCAGGCTTCAGCTTGGCCAGCCCTTCCAGAGACGTGTCGGGCCGTGCGCCTTCGTCCATGCTAACGATACGCTGGCTGTAGCGAACCTCGCCGCTGGCCAGGTCCAAGTCGCGCTGCGTCACCTCCACCGGGGTGATTTCTGCCGCGAACTCGCCCGCCGCCTGCGCGGCCATGGCGCGCTGGTGCGATTGCAGTGCGAACGCATCCTGGGCTTCACGGGTCACCTTCCACTGCTGGGCCACCTTTTCGGCGGTTAGGCCCATGCCGTAGGC
>CAZGDZ010000173.1:0-5401 GCA_964524855.1 uncultured Macromonas sp. | reverse complement strand
AAAAAGGCGATCAGGTTGTCGGCGGCCAACTGGGCCATGGCCAGGCGGGTGGCACGCGTCGCGCTGGCGATGTGCGGGGTCAACACCACATTGGGCACGGTCAAAAGGTCGGGGTGGACCTTGGGCTCGCCCTCGAACACGTCCAACCCAGCCGCCGCAATGCGCTGGTCGCGCAGTGCCTGGGCCAAGGCCGCGTCATCGACGATGCCGCCGCGAGCGATGTTCACCAGCGTGGCGGTAGGCTTCATCTGCGCCAGCTCGGCCGCGCCGATGGCGTGGTGGTTCTCGGGCGTGTAGGGCAACACCAGCACCAGGTGGTCGGCCTGACGCAGCAACTCTTCTTTGCTGACGTACTGGGCGCGGCATTCTGCTTCGGTGGCAACCTCCAGCCGCGAACGGTTGTGGTAAATCACCCGCATGCCAAAACCATGGGCGCCGCGCCGGGCAATGCCTTGACCGATGCGACCCATGCCCAGTATGCCCAGGGTACTGCCGTGCACGTCCTGGCCGGCGAACATGTCGTAGGCCCAGCGGTTCCATTGGCCAGCGCGCAAGAAGTGCTCGCTCTCGGCCATGCGGCGTGCCGCTGCCAGCAGCAGCGCGAACCCAAAGTCGGCCGTGGTTTCGGTCAGCACGTCTGGCGTGTTCGTACCCCACACGCCGGCGGCCGTCATGGCCGGCACATCGAAGTTGTTGTAGCCTACCGCCATGTTGGAGACGATGCGCAACTGCGGGCAAGCCTGCAGCAACGCGCCATCAATGCGCTGCGCCCCGGTGGTGAGCACCCCCGCCTGCCCTTGCAGCTTTTGCCGCAACACCTCGGGCGACCAATCTTCGTCGTTCTCGTTGTAAGTGACGTCAAAATGCTCGCGCAAGCGCGCCAACACCTCGGGGAAAATGGCGCGAGCCACCAGGACGGCGGGGCGGGTGCTCATCGGGTCAGACCGCCAGCAATTCCACTTCGAACAACAGTGTGGCGTTGGGTGGAATCACACCGCCGGCGCCACGAGCGCCATAGCCCAGCTCGGGCGGAATCACCAGACGGCGGGTGCCGCCCACGGCCATACCCTGAACGCCTTCGTCCCAACCCTTGATGACGTGCCCGGCCCCAAGCGGGAACACAAAAGGCTGGCCCCGGTCTTTGCTGGAGTCGAATTTGCCGCCCTGCTCGCCGTTGTTGTACAGCCAGCCGGTGTAATGTACGCTGACGCGCTGGCCTGCAGTGGCCACGCTGCCGGAGCCGACCACGGTGTCTTCATACTGGAGGCCGCTGGGGGTGGTGTTCATGAATGTTCCTTACAAAAAAAGAGAGTCAGTCGAGCCAAGTGGTGAAGTTCTCCACCGGTTCGCGCGGGGTGACGAAGGTGTTGACCTTGTCGGCGGTGTCGGCGTAGCCCAGGGCCATGCCGCAAACCAGCATTTCCTCTTCGCCCGCACCGACGTGCGGCAGGATGATGTTGGCAAAACTGTTCCAGGCAGCCTGCGGGCACGTGTCCAGCCCGTGGGCTCGGGCCGCAACCATCAGGTTCTGGATGAACATGCCGCTGTCCACCAGAGAGCCGCCGCCCATCACCTTGTCGATGGTGAACATCAGGCCGACGGGGGCATCGAAAAACTTGAAGTTGCGCTGGTGCTGGGCGTGCATCTTGTCCTTGTCGCCCTTGGTGATGCCCAGCAAGCCGTACAAGCCCCAACCGTTTTCGCGCCGACGGTCGATGTAAGGGCTGACCCATTCGCGGGGGTAGTAATCGTAGGCCTCCTGGTATTGCGCGGCCAAGGCGGGGTTGCTGCGCATGGCCTCGTGCGCGGAGCATACTTTGTCCACCAGCGTGTCGCGGGCACGGCCTTGCAACACGTACACCTTCCAGGGCTGGGTGTTGGTGCCCGATGGCGCGCGACTGGCCACACGCAGCAGGTGCTCCAGCGTGGCGCGGGGCACGGGGTCGGGCCGGAAGGCGCGGACCGACATGCGACCGCTGATGGCGGCGTCCACGCTTGCGGGGTCGGACACGGCATGGCGTAAGTGCATTTCAGGGGCGTTCAAACCATAGTCTCCTGTTGTTTCAATGTGCGCTGGCCCGCCGATTCTGCCACCGGCGCCAATGGTCCAGCGCGATGCGGTAGGTGTTCAGTTGCACCCTCACGGTGGTCTGGATGTCGTGCCCGTAGCCGCCGGCCATGCTCATGGCCACCGGCACACCCCGCGAAAGTGCCCAGTCAAACACCCGCAGATCGCGGGCCTGCATCCCTTCGTCGCTGACGCGCAAGCGACCCAACCGGTCGCCTTCGTGGGGATCGGCCCCCGCCAGGTAGAACAGCAACCCCGGCTCGAAGCGCCGCCCCAGTTCGTCAAGCCCGTGGTCCACCGCTTCGAGGTAGGTCGCGTCGTCGCACCCATCGGGCAGATCGATGTCGCAATCGCTCGCCTCTTTGCGGAAAGGGAAGTTCTTGGCCCCGTGCACCGAAAGGGTAAATACTGAGGGGTCGTTGCGAAAAATGCTGGCGGTGCCGTTGCCTTGGTGAACGTCCAGGTCCACGATCGCGACCTGCAAGGGCTTGCGTCCCGCCGCACGGGGTTGCCGAGCCCATTCGGCCTGCATCAAGCGGGCCGCCACCGCCGCGTCGTTGAACACGCAAAAGCCACCACCTTTGTCGGCATAAGCGTGGTGGGTGCCACCGGCCAGGTTGGCGGCCACGCCCTCGCCCGCCAATGCCGCCCGTGCAGCCTGCACCGTGGCGCCGACCGAACGACGCGCCCGCTCCGCCATGGCGGGCGTCCAGGGAAAGCCGATTTCACGCTGCTCTGCCGGCGTCAACCCACCACTGGCCACCGCGTCGATGTAACGAGGGGTGTGGACCAGGGCCAACTCGCCATTACTGGCGGGCAGTGCTTGATCGAGGCGGACCTCAGGCAACTCGGCCGCTAGGCCCTGCCGCAACAAGCCATATTTGGCCATGGGAAAACGGTGCCCTTCAGGCAGGGGCAGCACAAAATGGTCGGCGTAAAAAGCTTGCACGGCGTCGATTGTGCCGTCGGCCACGCCCACTTGCAGGCCAGGGGATAAACCCGACCGCCTAGGAGGTTAGAAGTTTTTTGCTGCATTGCAACAAAATGGCTTGCAATTCCAAACAGAGTCCCTATAATTGAAACCATGCTGCAGTGCAGCAACACACCCTCAGCCCACACGGAGTATGTCCATGTTGACCGCAGAACAATTGCTCGCCGCACAAAAAGCCAATATTGAAACCCTCTTCGGCCTGACCCAGAAGGCCTTTGAAGGCGTAGAAAAGCTGGTTGAACTGAACGTTCAGGCCACCAAAGCTGCCTTGACCGACACCGCCAGCAACACTCAAGCCATCATGAGCGTGAAAGACGCCCAGGAACTGCTCACGCTGCAAGCTTCTCTGATGCAGCCACTGGCCGAAAAAGCTTCCGCTTACAGCCGCCAGCTGTACGAAATCGCTTCCGGCACCGGTGCTGAGTTCACCAAAGCCGCTGAAGGCCAAGCAGCTGAAGCACAGCAAAAATTCATGTCCGTGGTGGACAACATGGCCAAGAACGCGCCCGCTGGCTCCGAAACGGCTGTGGCCGTGATGAAGAACGCCGTGGCCGCCGCGACCAACGCCATGGAATCGGTGCAAAAAGCGGTCAAACAGGCCAGCGACATCGCCGAATCCAACTTCAACTCCATGGCCAGCAACGCCCTGGCGGCCTCCAAGCCGG
This sequence comes from uncultured Macromonas sp., assembly GCA_964524855.1. Classification (GTDB taxonomy): domain Bacteria; phylum Pseudomonadota; class Gammaproteobacteria; order Burkholderiales; family Burkholderiaceae_C; genus CAZGDZ01. The sequence goes on along the minus strand of CAZGDZ010000173.1, from coordinate 1,677 downwards.
TCGCCAAGAAGCGCTGATCGTTTTCCGGTTGTCTCCTCGGGTCTTTTCGAAATCGGATTCAGAGACCCTTCAGGCCTCGCTCTGCGAGGCCTTTTTTTGTGTCATGGGGCATCGCTGCGGCGGCTGGCCACAGGCTGGCGGCGCGCCTGCCATTGTTCGCGCAAGCGCGGCATGGCCGCCTGCATCGCCTGGCGGCCCGCTGCCATCGCGCGTTGACGAGCGGTGAAATCGGCGCTGCTGACGCCGGTCAGGTCGGGCTTGATGGGCACTTCGGCCGACGCCACCACGTGCCGGTTGATGCTTTGGCCCATGATGCTGAAGGTCTGCAACAACACCCGCAGCACATCCTGACCAGGGCTGGGATTGGGAGGACTGGAAATGTCCACCGCCACCACCAGCTCCGCGCCCATCTGGCGCACCTGATCGACCGGCACCGGCGCCACCAGTCCTCCGTCCACGTACAACTTTCCCGCAATCTCCACCGGGGTGAACACACCAGGCACCGCACTGGACGCGCGGACCGCCGTGCCCGTGTCGCCGCGCCGGAACAGCACGCCCTCGCCACTGCTCAGGTCGGTCGCGAGTATGCCTAGGGGAATCGGCATGTCTTGCAGCAGCCGGCCCTGAACTTGCCGGTTGACGTAGCGGGCCAGGGCCTCGCCACGCAGCAAACCCCGGTTGAAAATCGGCAGTGTCCAATCGGCAATCGCGGCTTCCTCCATTTCCAAAGCGGCACGCTCCAGTGCTTCACCGCCCATGCCGCTGGCGTGCAAGGCAGCCACCAGGCTGCCGGCCGAGGTACCGGCCACCATATCGGCTTTGAATCCCTCACGCTCCAGCACCTGAATCACACCAATGTGCGCAAAACCCCGGGCCGCGCCGCCGCCCAAGGCCAGACCCAAGCGCGGCGGACGGGTCGCCGGCACCACCGGTTGAGGGACAGGCACCGGCAACTCGATCGGCTTGACGGCACAACCGGCCAGCCAAGCCGCCCCAGACACCAGCAGCCCGCGACGAGACCAAAGAGAAGTTTTCACAACAATAATGATTCGCGTTTGTGTTAATATAACGACAGGTTCTTCAACAACGGACGACTTATCTTCACCATGCGCTCACACATCGCCCCCGTCATTGGTTTGATCGCTCTTGCCAGCATCGCTTCTGTGGCTTCTGCACAGGACAAAGTGCTCAACATTTACTCGGCGCGTCATTATCAGACCGACGAGGTGATGTACGACACCTTCACCAAAACCACCGGCATCAAGATCAACCGGGTGGATGCGGACGATGCTGGCATTGTGGCCCGCCTGCGCGCTGAAGGCGCCGCCTCCCCGGCCGACGTGGTGCTGCTGGTGGACGCAGCACGCATGGCTGCGGCTGACAGCCAAGGCCTGTTCCGTCCGATCAAATCGGCCAAGCTGGATGCCGCCATTCCGGCCAACCTGCGCGCAGCCCCCACCGCCGACGGCGTGACCTGGACCGGTTTCTCGACCCGCGCCCGCGTCATCGTGTACGACCCGCTGCGCGTGAAGGCCGAAGACGTGGCCACCTACGAGCAATTGGCCGACCCCAAGCTGAAAGGCCTGCTCTGCACCCGCTCGGGCTCGCACCCTTACAACCTGTCGCTGTTTGCCACGGTGGTCGAACGCATGGGTGACCAATCCGGCGAGGCTTGGT
>CAZGDZ010000172.1:0-5407 GCA_964524855.1 uncultured Macromonas sp. | reverse complement strand
AGACAAGCGTTTTTTTGAACATGAGTGCAAGCAAAACCTGGATGTGCCTGATCTGCGGCTGGATTTACGACGAAGAGGCCGGCGCGCCTGAAGACGGCATCGCCCCTGGCACCAAGTGGGAAGATGTGCCGATGAACTGGGTTTGCCCCGAGTGCGGCGCCCGCAAGGAAGATTTCGAGATGGTCCAGATCTGACCTGTCACATCCACCCACCGGAGCCCACCCATGAGCCATCCCGAACCGATGCCGCGCAAGGTGCTGGTGGTGGATGACAGCCAGACGGTGCGGCGCAGTGCCGAGTTGTTTCTGCGCCAGGGTGGGCACGAGGTGTTGCTGGCCGAAGATGGCTACGACGCACTGGCCAAAATCAACGACTTTGCGCCCGACTTGGTGTTCTGCGACATCCTGATGCCGCGTCTGGACGGTTATCAGACCTGTGCCATCATCAAACGCCACCCGCGCCACGCCCGGTTGCCGGTGGTCATGCTGTCGTCCAAGGACGGGGTGTTTGATGTGGCGCGCGGCCGCCTGGCGGGCTCGCAAGAGCACCTGACCAAGCCATTCACCCGCGAGCAGTTGCTGCAGGCGGTGGCCCGCCACACCGCAGCGGCCGACGCGGCGGCACCTTGAGGCCGGAGAACCCAAGATGCCCGGTGTGAAAGACATTCTGGTGGTGGACGACTCCCGCACGGAATTGGTGTTCCTGCGCAGCTTGCTGACGCGCAACGGCTACCACGTGCGCACCGCTGAAAACGCCGAACAAGCCTTGCTGGAGTTGGGCGAGCAGTTGCCCGACCTGATCCTGATGGACGTGGTGATGCCGGGGACCAACGGTTTTCAGCTCACCCGCACCATCGTGCGGCATCCGCAGTACGGCAAGGTGCCGGTCTTCATTTGCTCCAGCAAAAGCCAGGAGACCGACCGCGTCTGGGGCTTGCGGCAAGGCGCGCGCGACTACATCACCAAGCCGGTGAACCCGCAGGAATTGCTGGCCAAGATCGAGGCTGTATGTCCTTGACCCCCGCTCCGCGCTTGTCGTTGCAGGCCTACCAGGCCGAATTGGCCCGCAAGTTGGCCGAATCGGCCGAGCGGCCATTGGCGGCGGGCTGGCTGGGCGTGTCGTGGCGCGGCGTGCGTGCCTTGGTGCCCTTGACGCAGGCAGCCGAAATATTCAACCCCACCGCTCTGCAGCGGCTGCCTCACACCCAGCCTTGGGTGATGGGCGTGGCGAGTTTGCGCGGTGGCTTGTCGGTGGTGGTGGATTGGGTTCGCCTGCTCCAGTTGCCGGCCCAGGCGCCCGCGCTGGGCACCGAAGACACCTTGTATTGGTTGCACCTGCACCCCGCGCTGGGCGTGCAGGCGGCGCTGTGCGTGGACCAGTTGCTGGGCTTGCGCGATGCGCAGGACATGGCGGTGATGCCCGGTTCGAGCCCGTCGCTGGGCATCCACCAGACCTGTGTGGACGCCCAGGGGCAGCACTGGGTGGAGCTGGATTTGCGCAGTTTGTGCGGATCGCCGGCGTTTCTGGACCTGCGTTTGCCCGCCTTTGCCCAGCCGGCGCCCCCCGGCGCATGAGGAACCCGATGCTCAAGACACTGCGCCAACGCTGGACCGCTCGATCCTTGCCCCCGTCGCAAGACCCGGTGTCCACCCTCGATTCGGCGATGACGGAAGTCGGCTCGTCGTTGGGCGATTCGGAATACGGCACCGGCGCGCTCACCTCGCCAGCCCCTTTGCCCGCAGGGCCAGCGGCCTCCCGTCCCAGCGTGCCGACCCAGCGTGCAACGCCCTCCAGCCGCCCACCTGCTCAGGGGCTGGCGGGCCGGGGTTGGGTGTTGGGCGTGCTGGTGTGTGTGGCCTTCATGCTGGCCACCGCCTTTCAGGCCTGGTTTGGGGTGATGCCGCACCCCGCATGGCCCATGCTGCCAGCGGTGTTCGGGCTGCTGGCGGTGCTGTGTTCGCTGGGTTTGGTGCAACGCCAGCGGCATTGGACCAGCTCGCAGCAGGTGGAGGTAGAGCGTTCGCGCGCCGACGCGCAGGCGCAGGAAAAAGAGGCCAAGCGCATCAACGACGCCACCCAGGCAGCCATTTTGCGCCTGATGAACGAGCTTCAACTGGTGGCCGAAGGCGACCTGACCCAGCAAGCCACGGTGACCGAAGACATCACCGGCGCGATTGCCGACTCGGTCAATTACACGGTGGAAGAACTGCGCACCCTGGTCGGGCAGGTGCAACAGGCCGCACAGCGGGTCAGCGCCACCACCGCGCAGGTGGAAAACACCTCCATCGAATTGCTGGCAGCGTCCACCGAGCAATTGCGCGAAATCCGCGAAACAGGCCAGGCAGTGCTCGAAATGTCCACCCGCATCACCCAAGTGTCCTCGCAGGCCCAGGGGTCGGCCGATGCCGCGCGCCAAGCCCGTCAGGCTGCCGAGTCCGGTGCGCAGGCGGTGCAGGACGCGATTGGTGGCATGAACACCATCCGCGAACAGATTCAGGAAACCTCCAAGCGCATCAAGCGTCTGGGCGAGTCATCGCAAGAGATTGGCGAGATCACCGAGCTGATTTCGGACATCACCGAGCAGACCAATGTGCTGGCGCTGAACGCGGCCATCCAGGCCGCAGCGGCGGGCGAAGCCGGGCGGGGCTTTTCGGTGGTGGCTGAAGAAGTGCAGCGCTTGGCCGAGCGATCGGCCGACGCCACGCGCCAGATCGCCGCGCTGGTGCGCGCCATCCAGACCGACACCCAGGACGCGGTTCTGGCGATGGAGCGCTCCACCCGCGAAGTGGTGGAGGGGGCGCGCCTGTCGGACAACGCCGGCGCCGCGCTGGCCGACATCGACCGGCTATCGCGCCAGGTGGCCGAGTTGATTGAGCAGATCGCTTCCTCGGCCATCCGCGAGGCCGAACTCGCCGGGCAGACGGCGGGTAGCATCCAGCACATTTTCGCGGTCACCGAGCAAACTGGCGATGGCACCCGTTCCACGGTGCAGCAGGTGCGCGAGTTGTCCCGCGTGGCCGACGAGTTGCGCCAGTCGGTGTCCCGCTTCAAGATCGCCTGAGGCTGTGGAAAGTCAAGCCGTGAACACCAACGACCTGCCTTCCCATCCCACCCCAGCCCGTCCGCCTGCGCGCGACCTGGGGCCCCTGGCCTGGGTGATGGACGAGCTGCGACAGGCGCTGGACGAAGCGGTGAGCGCCGTGCGCCAGTTTGTGGCCGACCACCAGGCTGCGCAAGCCACCGACCTGGCCGAGGTGGAGGCTACCCCATTGCGCATGGCCCGCCAGCGTTTGCACCAGGCCGCTGGCGCGCTGGACATGGTGGAGTTGGCTGCGCCGGCCACCACCGTGCGCGCGCTCGAAGCCGCGCTGGCCCGGTTGATTCAACGCCCTGCCTTGGCCACACCCGAAACGGCCGACACGGTGGCCTGGGGTGGCCGTTGCCTGCTGGACCACTTGCAACGTGTGCTGCGCGAGCGGCCACTGCCCGCCTTGGCCCTGTTCCCGGTGTACCAGGAGTGGCAGCAACTGGCCGGCGCCTCGCGCGCCCATCCGGCCGATCTGTGGCCAGTGCCCGAGGGGGGCCGTGACGCTGAGGTACCGCCAGGCAAGGCCTACCAGCCCGGCCCAGCGGTGCGCGCGCACCTGGACCGGCTGGTGCTGTTGGTGGTCAAGCAATTGCACCCACAGGCCGCCGCGCCTTTGGCCCAGTTGGCCGCCGGTTTGTGCCGTGGCACCACCGAGCCGGTTGCGCAGCGCTTCTGGCTGGCGGCGGCGGCCTATTTTGAGGCGGTGGCGCAGAGCCTGATGCCCGACAGCATTCACGTCAAGCGGGCGGCGTCCAGCATCTTGTTGCAGTACAGCCACTGGAGCCAGGGCGACGCGCCAGGCCTGCCCGCGCTGACGCACGACCTGCACGCCTTGCTGGCGCAGGCGCCCCCCAAAGACGCGGCCGCCACGCCTTGCCTGGCGGCGTTGTGGCAAGCCCAGGCTTGGTCGTCCGAAGCGGCTTGGAACTGGGAGCAGCGCGCGTTGGGTCTGGTGGACCCGGCCGTGTGCGAGCAGGCGCGCAATGCTGTGGCGGCCGCTCGCCGATGGTGGGCCGCCTGGAGCGAGGCGCCCGCGCCCTTGGCCGACGGAGCCACAGCCTTGTTGCAACGCGTGGCCGACGTGCTGCCCACCCTGCACCCCGCGTGCCGCACCTTGGGCGAAGCCTGGGCACAGGTGGCCGCGTTGGTGGAAGCGCAGCGTGCCGAGCCCGCCACATGGCCCCGGGGTCTGACGCTGGAGCTGTCGTTCAGCCTGGGGGCCGAACTCGACGATTTTGACCCCTTGCAGCCCAGCTTGGCCGAGCGCCTGGCCCAATTGGCGCAACGCCTGGAACTCGTGCTGGCCGGCCAAGCCGTGCCCGACCCACAGCCCTGGATGAGCGAGGTCTATCGCCGCCTGAGCGAGCGCGAAACGCTGGACCATGTGGTGAGGCAGGTGCAGGCCGAACTGGCTGCGGCCGAAGCCTCGCTGGATGCCTGGTTCCGCAGCGCCCCCGAGGTGCCCGGGCTCACCGAACTGCCAGCTCAACTGGATGCGCTGCGCGGTGTGTTGCAAATGCTGGCACTGGACGCCGCTGCCTCCACCGTGGTGGCCATGGGGCAGGTGCTGTCGCGCTGGTTGAAAGCGTTCCCTGCGGGCACCCCCACGCCCGAAACCCCGGGCTGGGCCGACGACGTGGCCCTGTTGGGGGCCAACCTCGCGGCTTTGGCCAGTTTGCTGGACACCTTCAAGCGCCAACCTGAATTGGCGCGCACCGCCTTCGCGTTCGACGCCGCCATCGGGCGCCTGCATTCGTCGCTGTCGCCCACCGAGGACGTACCGCCTGCCACCGATACATTGCCGGTGGCTTTGGCCGCGACCGAAGACGACGATGACGCCGAGCTGCTGACCATCTTCACCGACGAAGCGGTGGAGGTGCTGGCGCAAGCGGCCGTCACGTTGGAGGTGCTGCACCAGCGCCCTGACAGCCTGGACGACCTGACCGCGTTGCGGCGCGGTTTCCACACCCTCAAGGGCAGCGCCCGCATGGTGGGGTTGACCGAACTGGGCGAAGCCGCCTGGGCGATGGAGCAACTGCTCAACGCCTGGCTGGCCGACCGCCGACCGGCCACCCCGCCACTGCTGGACCTGACCGCGCAGGTGCTGCCCACCTTGTCCGACTGGGTGGCAGGCTTGACCGCGACCCCCACCAACGCCAGCGTTGATGCCGGCACCGAAACCAGCGGCCGCGCCGCGCCCATCCGCGCCAGTGCCGACGCACTGCGCCTCCATGGCGAATCGCTGCCGCTGCCGACCGCCGAGCCCGAGCCCACGCCCGAGTTGGTGCCCGAGGCTCAGCCTGAACCCGAGCCTCCCTT
>CAZGDZ010000171.1:0-5420 GCA_964524855.1 uncultured Macromonas sp. | reverse complement strand
ATCGCCCACCGTTTGTCCACGCTGCGCAAGGCCGACCGGCTGGTGGTCATGGACAAGGGACGCAAGGTGGAGGAGGGCACCCACGACGAGCTGATCGCCCGCGAGGGGGCTTACTGGCGCCTGTATGAGGCGCAGCAGCGCCAGGCCGAGGCAGAGCACAACCTGATGGTGGAGGGGGACTGAGATGCCACAGGATATGCAACTGGAGCGCAGCGCGCTGGGTAGGCTGGTGCTGACCATGTCCTCCGGGGATGTGGTGGACCACGTGGTGCCGGTTCGGGCGTTTCCCGTGCAGGCACCGCAGGGCCAAATTTCGTTGCTCGGCCCCGATGGTCACGAAGTGGCCTGGATTGAACGGCTGGAAGATGTGCCCGAAGCCGCCCGCGCGCTGATTGAGGAAGAACTGCGTTTGCGCGAATTCACGCCAGTGATTCAGCGCTTGGTGGAGGTCAGTTCCTTCGCCACGCCCAGCCAGTGGACGGTGGACACCGATCGCGGGCGCACGAGTTTCGTGCTCAAGGGCGAGGAAGACATCCGACGTCTGAACCGCGATGTGCTGTTGGTGCTGGACAGCCATGGCGTGCAGTTTCTGATCCGCCAACCGCAGCAACTGGACCGTCACAGCCGCAAGTTGCTCGACCGCTTCCTTTGAGGCACACCGGGCTCACGGCCCAGCCAGGTCACTTCAAATTACCCGATAGAAACTGAGCCAACCGTTCGCTCTTGGGGGTGGCCAGCACTTGCCTGGGATGGCCTTCTTCTTCAATGCGCCCTTGGTGCAGGAAGATCAGGTGGTTCGATACTTCGCGAGCAAACCCCATCTCATGCGTCACCACCACCATGGTGCGGTGTTCTTCAGCAAGTTGCTGCATCACACGCAGCACTTCGGTCACCAGTTCCGGATCCAGCGCGCTGGTGGGTTCGTCGAACAACATGACCTCCGGCTCCACCGCCAGCGCCCGGGCAATGGCTACCCGCTGCTGCTGACCGCCACTCATGTGGGCGGGGTAGCGGTCTTCCACCCCTTTCAGGCCCACCCGTTCTAGGTATTTTCTGGCGGTGGCCACGGCTTGGTCCTTGGGTACTTTCAACACATGCACCGGTGCTTCGATGATGTTTTCCAGCACCGTCATGTGCGCCCAGAGATTGAAGTTCTGGAACACCATGGCCAGCTTGGTGCGCAGGCGTTGCAGTTGGGCCTGCTGTACGGGCTCCAGGTCGCCATGGCTACCAGTGCGTAACTCCAACGTCTCACCGGCCACCACAATGCGTCCTTGGTGCGGCTTTTCCAGCAGGTTGATGCAGCGAAGAAAGGTGCTCTTCCCAGAACCGGAGCTGCCTATGATGCTGATCACGTCGCCAGCGCGAGCGCGCAGCGACACCCCTTTGAGCACCTCGTGCTGGCCGTAGCGCTTGTGGAGGTCGTCCACTTGCAGTTTGAAGTCGTTGGAAGTCATGGGGCTTCAGTGGCGGCGTGGGGCCAGGTAGGCGAGGTAGCGGTTTTCCAGCAGTTTGAAAGTACCCACCAGGGTGAAGGTGATGCAGAGGTAGATGGCCGCCGCAAACAGGTAGGCTTCAAATGGCAAGTAGAAGTCGGAATAAATGCGGCTGGCGGCAGCCGTGAGGTCCAGCATCGCGGGTACCGTACTCGCCAGGCTGGTGCTGTGCAGCATCATCACCACCTCGTTGCTGTAAGCGGGCAAGGTACGGCGCAAAGCACTGGGCAGAACGATGCGGCGCAGGCGTTGCCAATGGCCCATGCCCATGGCTTGCGCGGCTTCCACCTCGCCGGGGCTGGTCTCGCGGATCGCGCCGGCCAGCATTTCGGCGGTGTAGCCTGCGTTGTTCATCGCAAAGGCGAGGAGGGCGCAGAAGAAGGCATCCTTGAACATCGTCCAAGGCCAAATGTCGTCCCAGCGCGCCTGTATCCATTCCAATTGCGCCAAGCCGTAATAAATCAGGTACACCTGAATCAACAGCGGGGTGCCACGGATGCAGTAGGTGTACGCACTGGCCACCCACCGCAACGCCGCCACTTGCCCAGTCAGCGCCAGCGCGAGCAGCAAGGCCATGACTGCGCCCAATACCAAGGAGCTGAACAGCAAGCCGAGCGTGGTCAGCAGCCCCTCCCAATACAGAGCAAGGGTGGCCGGGTCACTGAAAACTTCCCAGTTCACAGTTGCACCTTCTTCGTGCCGAGGCTGTAGCGCGCATTTACCTTGCGCAGCAACCAGAGCGAGATGCTGGTGTAGGCCAGGAACAACGCCGCCGCGAACAGGAAGAACATGAACGGCTCGCGGGTGGCTGCGCTGGCCTGCTTGGCGCGGTAAGTCATTTCATGCAAACCGATCAGACTGACCAAAGCCGTGGTCTTGATCAGCACCAGCCAGTTGTTGGTGAAGCCGGGCAGGGCGTAACGCACCATTTGCGGCAGGGTGATGCGCCAAAACGTCTGCGGGCGGCTCATGCCAAAGGCCCAAGCGGCCTCCATTTGTCCTTTGGGAATGGACAAGATCGCGCCACGGAACGTTTCCGTCATGTAAGCGCCGTAAATGAAGCCGATGGTGAGCACCCCGGCGGTAAAGGGATTGATATCCACATTACCGTCCAGCCCCATTGACTCCAGCAGGTGGATGAGGCCAATCGTGCCCCCGTAAAACACCAGCAGCATCAGCAACAGTTCTGGGATGCCGCGAATCAATGTCGTGTAGGTGGTGGCCGCGCCCACCAGCAGGGGGCGCCCCGACAGTTTGGCTGCGGCACCCAGCAACCCCAGCGCCACAGCCACCACGAGAGACACCAGCGACACCGCGACGGTGAGCGCGGCGCCCTCAAGGATGGAGAGGTAGTAGCCGCTCAATCAGTTACCGTAAACGTCGAAGTCGAAGTATTTCTTGGCGATCTTGTCATAGGTGCCGTTGGCACGAATGGCCGCGATGCCCTGGTTGAGCTGGTTCTTCAAATCGGTCTGGCCTTTGCGCAGCGCGATGCCGATACCGTCGCCGAAGTATTTTTTGTCGCTCAGGTCTGGGCCCACGAAACCGTAACCCTTGCCTTCATCTTTGCGCAGAAAACCACCGTTGACTTCGACCTTGTCGGCCACGGTACCGTCGAGACGGCCAGCACGGATGTCCAGATACACCTGATCTTGCGCTTCGTAAGGCACGACGGTCACGCCGGCTGGTTTGAGTTCACCCATGGCGTATTTCTCTTGAGTACTGCCTTTGAGAACGCCGATTTTCTTGCCTTTGAGCGACGCCGGCCCGGTGTACGCCGTACCGGTCTTGACCACGATGCCGCTGGGCGTGGCGTAGTACTTGCTGGTGAAGTCCACCACACGTTTGCGCTCTTCGGTGATGGACATGGAGCTGACGATCACGTCGTACTTGCGGGCTTGCAAGCCGGGAATCATGCTGTCCCAGACTTGTTCCACGTACACGCACTTGCGCTTGATTTGCGCGCAAAGCGCTTCGGCAATGTCAACATCAAAGCCGGTGGGCTTGCCATCGGCAGTTTTGTAGGTGAAGGGCTCGTAGGTGGGGTCGATGGCCACCTTCAGTTCTGCTTGTGCAAAGCCGAGGGTAGAAACGGCAGACAACGCGATCACGGAAATCAGCTTCTTCATGGGAAAGACTTTCGGTGAGTGAAAGATGAGGTGCTGAGATTGTAGGGGTTGGGGTGCCCGTGTCGATGCAGGTTTCTACGGTGGTGTCATGGAGGAGACAGAAAGTGGACCCATCGAGTAAGTTATGCTAGTCACTTAACATAATATACATTGTAGCTAGTTAAGTGCTTAACTAAGAGGCCCAGCAAGCCGGGCCTTTTGGTGTCAAACAGCGATCAAACCGGCTGTTGGAGATCGCGCTGACGCTCGCGGCGCTTCATGGTGCGCTTCAGAGACGTGAACACGGTCCACAGCACAATTGCTGCGCAGAACGCGATGAAGCCAGCACTGATGGGACGATCAATGAAAGTCATCATGTCACCGCGCGACAGCAGCAGCGAACGGCGCAGGTTCTCTTCCATCAGCGGGCCCAGCACGAAGCCCAGCAGCAACGGAGCCGCTTCAAACTTCAGCACCGACAGGAAGTAACCAGCAGCACCGATCAATGCAACCATGTACACGTCAAAAGTGTTGTTGTTAACGCTGTACACGCCCAACGCAATGAACACCAGAATGGCGGGATACAGCACGTTGTAAGGAATGCGCAGGATGGCCACCCAAATGCCCACCAGAGGCAGGTTCAGGACCATCAGCATGATGTTGCCGATGCCGAAGCTGACGATCAGGCCCCAGAACAGGTCGGGCTGCTGGGTCATCAGCAAAGGACCAGGCTGAATGCCGTGAATGATCAGTGCGCCCAGCATCAAGGCCATCACAGCATCACCCGGGATACCGAGTGACAAGGTGGGCACAAAAGCGGTTTGAGACGCTGCGTTGTTGGCGGCCTCAGGAGCGGTGATGCCCTCAATCGCACCGTTGCCGAAGCGGCTCGGGTCTTTGGCGACCTTCTTTTCCACAGCGTAAGAGAAGAACGCTGCGATGGAAGCCCCAGTGCCCGGCAAAGCGCCGAAGAAGCTGCCAATACCGGTGCCGCGCAGCATGGGCATTACCGAATCTTTCCAGTCCTTGCGGGTGGGCAGCATGGTGCGCATGGAGATCTTTTCCTTGACCTCGCCCTCGCGCTTCTGGTTGATACTGCCAATCACCTCGGCAATGCCGAACACGCCCATGGCCAGAGCCACCAGGTTGATGCCGTCCATCAACTCCGGCACGCCGAAGTCGAAGCGGGCCACACCCGAGTTCACATCGGTACCGACCGTGCCCAGCACCAAACCGAGCACCACCATGGCCATGCCTTTGGCCGGCGACCCCGATGCCAGGCTGGAGGCGGCCACCAAACCGAGCAACATCATCGAGAAGTATTCAGCCGGGCCGAACTTCAAGCCGAGTTCGGCAATGCTGGGCGAGAACAGCACCAGGACCAAGATGCCCAGCATGGAGCCGACGAAAGAGGCGATGGTGGTCATGAACAATGCCACCCCTGCCCGGCCTTGTTTGGCCATGGGGTAACCGTCCAGACAGGCCACCGCAGACGACGGGGTACCAGGCAGGTTCAACAGAATCGATGCGGTAGAGCCACCGTACTGGGCGCCGTAGTACACACCCGCCAGCATGACGATGGCGGCGGTCGGCGGAATGTGGTACGTGACCGGCAGCAGCAACGAAATGGTGGCCAGGGCACCAATGCCGGGCAGCACGCCGATCAGCGTGCCCACGAACACACCAATGAAGCAGTACAGCAGCGTCATCGGCTGCATGGCCGATTGCAGGCCAACGAGAAGACCGTTGAGAATATCCATGTCAGTTGCTCCACGGCCACACGGGCAGAATCATGCTCAAACCATAAGCAAACACC
>CAZGDZ010000170.1:0-5422 GCA_964524855.1 uncultured Macromonas sp. | reverse complement strand
CCAGCCGCTGGCCTACAACAAGGACAACCAGGAAGACAAGGAGCCGCTGTTCGACACGGTGGACACGCTGAAAGACACGCTGCGCATCTTCGCCGAGATGATTGGCGGGCAGGTGAACCCGGCCACCGGGCAGAAGGAAGGCGGCATCACGGTCAACCGCGAAGCCATGGAGCAGGCGGCGTTGAAAGGCTATGCCACCGCCACCGACCTGGCCGACTACCTGGTGAAGAAGGGCCTGCCCTTCCGCGACGCGCACGAAACCGTGGCTCACGCGGTGAAGGCCGCCACCAGCCACGCCTGCGACCTGTCGGAGTTGCCGCTGGCGGTGCTGCAAGGCTTCCACCCGCTGATCGTGAAGGACGTGTACGAGTGCCTGAGCCTGCGCGGCTCGCTCAATGCCCGCAACACGCTGGGCGGTACCGCACCGGCGCAAGTGCAGGCGCAGATCGAACGGCACCGCGCGCGGCTGGGCTGACGCGAATGCCCGGGGGCCTCATGCGCCCCCGATCAAGGGCTGTCAGGGCCCTGCCAACGGCGCAGGCGCCAGTTCCACCCGGTTGCGGCCCCGGTGCTTGGCGTCGTACAGGGCGGCGTCGGCGCGGTCGATGAAGCGGTTCAGACTCAATTCCCGCGCGTCAAAGCCCGCCACCCCAAAGCTGGCGGTGTAACGCAGCGTGCCCCCTTGCACCTGCAACTGCCCGCTGGCAATGGCCACGCGCATGCGCTCGGCCACGCGCATCGCCTCGGTGACTTCGGTGTTGGGCAGCAGCACCAGAAACTCCTCGCCGCCGTAGCGCCCGATCACGTCCACCTCGCGCACCTCTTGCGCGATGATGTTGGCGAAGCTGGCCAGCACCGCATCCCCGGTGGCGTGGCCATAGGTATCGTTCACAGCCTTGAAATGGTCCAGGTCGATCATGATGATGGACAAGGGCAAGCCGTAGCGCAGCGCACGCTGAATTTCGACCTCGGCCGCCTCGGTGAAGGCCCGCCGGCTGTGCACGCCGGTCAGCGGATCGATGCGCGCGGCGCGTTCAGCCACATCGCGCTGGCGGCGCAGCTCCTCGGTGGCGTGTCGCACCTGCTCCTGCAGTTCGACCTGGGTCAGGGCCACGCGCTCGGCCATCACGTTCACGCCTTGGGCCAGTGGCTCCATCACGCCCACCAACTCCAGGTCGGTCCGGGCTGAAAGGTCGCCGGCGGCAATGCGCGCCACCACCGAACTGACATGGTGGATCGGCCCCGTCACGCTGGAGGCAATGAAAGTGGCCACGACCGCCGCCAGCATCAGCGCCAGCGCCGTCACCGCCACCGCCCAAGTCAGGGCGTCCTGCTGTTGGCGCTTCAAGGCGTCCAGCGTGAACTCCATGATGACGTGGCCCATCAACTGACCCTGCCCCTCCACCACCTCGGTGCCGGTGCCGGCGTCGGGGGCGAACAGGTCAATAGCGGGCAAACGGGTCAGATAGACCGGATGGATCACCAGCAGGTTTTCGTCGGTGATGCGCAGCAGCACCTCTTTGGTGAACTCGGGCAACGGGTAAGACAAGCGACCCGCCAAGTGCTTGCGATCGGGGTTGCGGGGGTAAATGGCGACGCCACGCAACTGGGCATCACCCGCCAGCGAAGCGTCCACCAAGCGCTGCAGGGTCTCGTCATCGCCCGCGAACAGCGCGAACTCGGCCGCCCCCCCCAACTGGGCCGATGCGGTTTGGGCGCGATCGCCCAAGGCGCCAGTCAACTCGCGCCCATGGCGCTCCAGGAAGCCGAACAGCAGCATCGCCACCACGATGACGGCCGGCAATGCCGCCGCCAACCACAGGCGCAGCCGGATGGCAAAGGCTTGGCTGGAAACAAAGGTCATGATGGCCGCCCTTCAGCACGGCGAACGGCGGCTTGCAGCTCGGCAGGGCTGCGCAAATCCAGCGACAAAGAGCGTGCGACCTGTTCATTGACAACCACAGAGAAGCCTTGCGGCCCCTCGGGCGCGGGCAAAACACCTTGGGCTGAAAATTGGCGCAAAGCACGGACCAGTTGCGAGGCCACCTCCTCCAACGGTGTGTGCAATGCCAGGGTGGCACCCGCACGAGCGTGGGCGGCTGTGTAGCTGAGCATGGGCACCCGTTGGCGGTAGGTGGCAATCAGGATGTTTTGCAAGGATTCGGCGTTATACAACGCAGGGTCAGGCAAGGCCAGCAGAATGTCGCTGCCCTGTAGCACGCCTTGCAAGGCAGGGAACAGATCGGTGGCCGGAGCGTCGACGCTGGCCTTCGCTGCGGTCAAGCCCCGCGCTGCGGTCGCCCGATCCAAAGCAGGCTCCAACGGCGAGGACGTCGGGCCCAACAGCACCCCCAACCGTCGGCGTTGCGGCAGTGCTTGACGGATCAACTCCACATAACGGTCCACTGGCTGGTCCAACCAGATCGCCGAAGAGCCCCGAGGCAAGCCAGCCAACCCACTGCGCCAAGCGGACTGGGGCAGCAACGCGGCCAACACGGGCACCTGCGCCCAGGCGGGTGACTGAGTGGCGCGCTGGGCCGCATCGCGCAAGGCCTTGGCCCCCAATGTCACGACCAAACCCTTCGGCGCATCCATCGAAGACACCCGACCCGTCACCGACATCGCCAGACCCGCACCGACCAAATCGCGCTGCAATGCCGCGATCAGGTCCGCGTACACCCCGCCGCCGTCCGACGCCAGGACTTCCACGCTGGCACTTCGCGCCACAGCCCATGGCGTCGTCCAGGCGGTCGCACCAGCCAAGAGAAGGGTTCGACGCCGCGTGCTCAGATCAGAACTCCATGCGCAACGTGACGAAAGCACGTCGCTTGAATATCGATTGCCGAGTGACCACAAACTCTGTCTGATCGCGGTTGAAGGACTGGAGATTCAAGGCCAACTCACCTTTGTGACCCTCGGTATTCCAACTTCGGGCCACCCGCAGATCGGCACGAACGGTCGAAGGCAACGTGTTACCAGCAGCATTGCGCCAGTTCATGCTGTTGCGCGCGTGGATCTGCAAGGACCAATCCCATTGCGGCGTCACGCGCTGGAACCACGCCAAAGTGGTCATGGAGGTGGGTGCATTTCGCTCCACCACCCCCGACTGGATGCGCCAATCGGTGTCCAGAAACGCCTGATTCACCCACAGCGACGCAGAGGGCGAAACATCCCAGCGTAACTGCGCCTCCAAACCGCTAATGTTCAACCCATCTTCAAAATTCCGGCTTGTTCGGGTCAGGCCCGACAACGCGACATCCGTCAAATAGTCGCGAAAAATTTCCCGAAACAACCGGACATCGACCGTCGCATCCACCCCATCCAGGCGCGCGAAATACCCCACCTCCACCGTTCTCAGGGTCTCTGGCTCCAAAACGCCAGACCCCTGGTACAGGTTCGCAACACCCCCCAAGGGCGATGTCACACGGCGATTGCCCAGATTCTCGAAAAGCGTCGGGTTGCGTTGGCCTTCGGACAGACCGACACGAAACGTCTGCCTGGGATTGAGGTGGTAGTTCAGGAACAAACGGGGATTGACATGAGTACCGGCCTCGCTGTTGTGCCCTGCGAAAACCGCGGCATTCATCAACCAATCCGGGTGAAAGCGCCACTCCAACGAACCGAACAGACGCGTGTCGTTGATTTTGATGCCCTCATCAGTGTTAAAAAGTGCTCGGGACCAAGCTTGGTCCTGCTTCAGTCCGACGCCGGCCACCCAGCGAAAGCGATCGCTTTCAGAACGCTGGTGTTGGAACTCCACGTTCACGCGCTGCTCGCGCGCGCCCACATCGATCAGCGTTCCATTGAAACCGACCAAGGCATTGCCAGCCGGCACCGTGAATATGAAGTTGTCTTCGGTGCGATCCCGGTCCAACGTGACCATCAGCTTGGAAGCTTCAGTCTCGGACCAATCGCGCTTCCAGCGCAACGCGGCGTATTGGTTGGTCCAACCGATGTCCCGCTGGGGGTTGCCCGGGTCGGTGAATCCTTCTCCGGCTTCCATGCGGGTAACGCCCGCTTCCAAAGCCAAGTCGGCGCCTCTGCCCAACCGCCAATCGGCCTGCCAGTTGAGTTGATGGATGCGCCGGTTGTCGCTGACGAACGCATAGCCATCATCGGCGCGCTGACTGACCGACAACCGGTGGGTTCCCGCCGTCGCGGAACTGCCCCAGCCCAAACGCGCATATGCATCGGCCACGCCACTGCTGCCAGCGGCCAAAGCCACCTCCTGGCCAAGCGTGTCGGCCGTGTGGCGCGTGACCACATTGATGACGCCAAACAACGCGTTGGCACCGTAAGCCGCTGAATTGGACCCGCGCAACACCTCAATGCGCTCCACATCCTCCAGACGGACAGACGACATGCCGCGCATGGTACCGCCCAGGTAGGTTGACGTGTAGAGCGACCTGCCATTGACCAGCACCAGGTTGCGGGTGCCATATTCATCAAGCACCGCATGGTAGGCGCCAATTTGGTGTGCACCGTTGTAGCCGGACACCACATAGCCAGGCACCAAGCGCAGCACATCGGCCAAGTCGCGCGCCCCGGAACGCCGAATCGCCTCCCGGTCCAGCACCGTCACCGCGCCGGGCGTGTCGTGCAGCGACTGCGCCAGGCGGCTGACCGTCAACACCACCGGCACCGCCTCGAAAAAATCGTCCTCGGTCAGCCCCGTCTGGGCCTGGGCTAGGCTCGCAGCGGCGGCCAACACCCCCAGCAGCCATCGTGCACCGGCGACAGGTTGACGAACAAGGGGGTGAAGACGGTGGCGCATGTTCAGACTGACCTGTAGCGGTAACTCCCTAAATTGGTATGCAGCTATCTTACATGGGCTGGCCTACAAACAGGAACGCCGGCCATGGGCCGGCGTCTGTCTGGAGCAACGCTGCCTCAGCGGAAGCGCGATTGCGGCTTGGTAGCCAGCTCGCCTTCGACCGTGGCCAGGTAGTTGGCCATCTGCTTGAGTTCGGCCAGGGTGAACTGCTTGGCGATGCCACCCATGATCGGGTTGGAGCGGCCCACCACCTGGTTGTTCTCCACCGTGTAGGACTTCAACGCGACATAGAGGTAGTCGGCGTGCTGGCCAGCGATCTTGGGATAGCTGGGATCGATCGGCTTGCTGAAGTTGGCACCGTGACAGGACACGCAGGCCCCTTTTTCCAGCAGGGCTTGGACCACGGCGCTGGCGGCTTTAGGAGCTTCGGGCGCGGTCACGCCTGGGTTGTGGCCGGCGTAGAACGCAGACAGATCGGCGATGTCTTGCTCGGACAACGAGCCAGCAATGCCACGCATGCTGGGGTGCTTGCGATCGCCTTTCTGATAGGCCACCAAAGCAGCAGCGATGAACTTCTCGGACTGGACGGAAATCTTCGGCACCTTGTGGATTTCGGGGAAACTGTTCTGGTAGCCCGGGATGCCATGG
>CAZGDZ010000169.1:0-5495 GCA_964524855.1 uncultured Macromonas sp. | reverse complement strand
CACGACATGGAAGCGCGGAGCGGTCAGCTCGCCGTAGCCCGGTGTGCCGTCTTCGCGCGCCAGTTGCCATTCGGTCTGGGTCCAGACGTAGGACTGCTTCGTACTCACCACCTGGGCCAGGTCCTGGCCGGCCATGTTGGGCGCGGCCTGGGCGGCGGCCACGGCCTGGGCCTTCAGCGCGTCGGTCACAGCCACTCCGTCGGCCAGGCCGATGATGGCACCGTTCTGCGAACCTTTTTCGCGCAGGATGCGGGTCGGCTGGCGGGTGTCGATCCCGGCAATGGCCACCGTGCCCTCGCGCTGGAGGTAGTCGCTCAGCGTGAGTTGCGAACGAAAGTTGGAAGCAAGCAGGGGCAGGTCTTTGATGATCAGGCCGGCGGCGTGGACGGCGTCGGCCTCCACGTCTTCCTCGTTGATGCCGTAGTTGCCGATGTGCGGGTACGTCAGGGTGACGATCTGCTGGCGGTAGCTCGGGTCGGTGAGGATTTCCTGGTAACCGGTGATGGCGGTGTTGAACACCACCTCGCCCACGGTCTGACCCGTGGCACCGATGGAAACACCTGTAAAGACCGTGCCGTCGGCGAGAGCAAGGATGGCTTTTGCTGGGACGGGGAACACGGGACACTCCAGTTTTGGACGCACCTGTGCCCGCCGGGAAATGTGGTGAATTTCAGGGGGAGGCCGGCCGCAGCCGATGGCAGGTGCGCGTGGTTAGGGTAAACCTGTGGATTGTAACCCAGACTGCGTCAGTTCGCCGACAGATTGGCCGTTGTCGCGCTGGTGTGCAAACAAATGGCAGCAGCAGCAGCCACGTTCAGCGATTCTTCCCCGCCTGGCTGGGCGATACGGACCAGTTGGTCGGCCCGCGCCATCAGCGCGTCTGACACGCCCTGCCCTTCGTGCCCAAGCAGCCAAGCGCACGGCCAGGGCAATGCGGCCTGGTGAACCAGGGCCCCCCCGTGGGAGCTGGTGGCCACCAACGGCACGTGCAAGGCATCCAAGCTTTCTTCGGCCGCCCCCTCAACCAAGTGCAGGCCAAAATGCGCACCCATGCCGGCACGCAGCACCTTGGGCGACCACAACGCCGCCGTGCCTTTGAGAGCCACCACCTGCTCGAAGCCGAAGGCGGCTGCACTGCGTAAAATCGAACCGACATTGCCCGGGTCTTGCAGTCGGTCGAGCACCACCGTCGCCACCCCGGACCGCACGCTCATGTCCTGCGGCAGCTTGAACAAGCACCCCACCGGCGCGGGCGATTCCAACCCACTGACCCAGGCCATCAACCGGTCGGCCAGCACCACCCGCCGCACAGAGGGCGGCAAGGCCCAATCATCGGCCACGTAGGCTTGTGACTCTGCCAGCACCACAGCGACAGGCGTGTGCTGACGCGCCAACAAGGCGCGGCACAAATGATCTCCTTCCAGCCACACCTGGCCCTGCTTGCGATACGCCGTGCCATCCTGGGCCAGCACGCGCAACTGTTTGACCCAAGGGTTGTCTCGGGAAGTGATCACATCCAAACTCATGCTGCTCATTTCAAAGGGCGGACTCAACCGGAAGAGCCAACGCCGCCTGCGCGACGGGCGCGAAACTGCGGCGATGTGCAGGACACGGCCCCCAGCGGCCCAAGGCCTCCAGATGCTGCGCCGTGCCGTAACCCTTGTGCTGGTCGAAGCCATACACCGGGTACTGCGCATGCAGTTCGGCCAGCCCACGGTCGCGGGCCACCTTGGCGAGTATCGAAGCCGCCGAAATGGCCTGCACCTTGGCATCGCCCTGGACGATGGCTTCGGCCCGCACGTCCAGCACGGGCAGGCGGTTGCCATCCACCAGCACCAACTTGGGTTTCAGGCGCAAACCCTCCACTGCACGTCGCATCGCCAGCATCGTGGCCTGCAAAATGTTGAATTGATCGATCTCGTCTACCGAAGCCTGGGCCACCGAACAACACAAGGCCTTGGCGCGGATTTCGTCGTACAAGCGATCACGGCGCGCAGCTGACAACTTTTTGGAATCGGCCAAACCGATGATCGGCTGACCATCGTCCAAAATGACGGCGGCCGCCACGACAGGGCCAGCCAAAGGTCCGCGACCGGCCTCGTCAACGCCCGCGACCAAGCCAGCCTCGGCCCAGGCAAACGATTGCTGCCAGGCCTGCGGTTCAGGAGAGGACTTGCGCGATCGCATCGGTGGCCCGCAGGGTGGTGTCGCAGATCAAGGTCTGGTGCATGTCGGCAAAACGCTGTTCCAAACTGCGCACGCGCTGGTGGGTGGCCGCATCAGAAGCCAGCCACGCCAAGGTCGCCTGGGCCAGCGCGGCTGGCGTTGCGGCTTCTTGCAGCAACTCGGGCACCAAAAATTCACCGGCCAGGATATTGGGCAGTCCCACCCAAGGCTGCAGTTTTTTTCGGCGCGTCAGTTGCCATGACAACCAGTTCATGTGGTAAGCGATGACCATGGGGCGCTTGAACAAGGCCGCCTCTAAAGTGGCGGTGCCACTGGCGATCAAGGTGACATCGCAAGCCGCCAAGGCGGTGTGCGAACCACCGCTTGTGACCTGGACCTGTTCCGCCAGCCCAGAACGCACCACGGTTTGTTGGATGTCCGCATGCAACGAAGGCACCGCGGGCAACACAAAACGAATATCGGGCGCGGCTAACAACATCAGGTGCGCAGCCTGCAAGAACCGGGGCAACAGGTGCGCCACTTCTGCTCGCCGACTGCCCGGCAGCAACGCCACCAGTCGAGCGTCGTTTGCCACACCCAGCGCCTGGCGTGCAACCTCCCGGTCGGGCGCCAGGGGAATCAGCGGCGCCAAGGGGTGCCCGACGTAGGTGGCCGGTATGCCGTGCTGCTGAAACAGCGCAGGCTCAAACGGGAAAATACACAGCACATGGTTCACACAACGGCGGATTTTTTCGATGCGCTCAGGGCGCCAAGCCCACACTGCGGGTGCTACAAAATGAACCGTGCGCACGCCAGCCGTTCGCAGGTCACCTTCCAGATCCAAATTGAAGTCCGGCGCATCCACCCCCACAAAGACCCGAGGCGGATGGGCCAGCAAGCGATCGCGGAGTTGCTTGCGTATGCCGACAATTTCACGGTAGTGGCGCAGCACCTCTACATAGCCGCGAACGGCCAGCTTTTCACTGGGCCACCACGCCTCGAACCCCTGCGCCTGCATCTGTGGGCCGCCAATGCCTGCGGCGCGCCAATCGGGCCAGCGTTGACGCAGGCCAACCAACAATTGCGCAGCCAGCAAATCGCCGGAGGCTTCGCCAGCCACCAACGCCACATCGCACGCTCGCTGCGCGTGAGTCAACGCACAATACCTCGCGCCGGGGTCAAACCATTGAGGAAGCCCACCATCATGTCCACGTCGGCCTCGGCTTCGGGGTGGCGCGCGGTCAAACCCGCGATGCGTTCGCGTGCCTGCTCCAACGTCAGGTTGTCGCGGTCCAGCGCTTTGTGCATGGCCTTGACAGCCGCGATCCGATCGGGGCTGAAACCCCGGCGTCGCAACCCTTCAAAGTTCATGGACCGCGCCCCCGCAGGTTGACCCTGCGCCATCACGAATGGCGGTACGTCGGCAAACAGCAGCGAGCACATGGCGGTCATCGCATGAGCGCCAATGCGGACAAACTGGTGCACGACGGTGTAGCCGCCCAGAATCACCCAGTCGCCCACTTCCACATGCCCAGCCAGTTGTGCGTTGTTGGCAAAAATGGTGTGGTTGCCCACGATGCAATCGTGTGCCAGATGGGTGTAGGCCATCATCCAATTGTCGTTGCCCAGCCGGGTGACCCCGCCGCCCTGCACGGTTCCGATATGGTAGGTGCTGAATTCACGGATGGTGTTGCGGTCACCAATGATCAACTCGCACGGCTCGCCGGCGTACTTCTTGTCCTGGTTGTCCGCCCCCAAGGACACAAACTGGAAAATGCGGTTGTCGCGCCCCAGGGTGGTGTGTCCTTCGATCACGCAATGCGGGCCGATACGCGTACCCGCCCCCACCTTCACGTGTGGGCCGATGATGCTGTAAGGCCCAACGGTGACGCTGCTGTCCAGCTCTGCTGCCGGATCGACGATGGCCGTGGCGTGGATGTTCGTCATTCGACGAGTCCCTGCCTCAGGCGATGGTTCGCATGGTGCACATCAACTCGGCCTCGCAGGCCACTTCTGTCCCCACGCGGGCCGTGCCCTTGAACTTGAAAATGCCGGCCTTCATGCGTTCCAGCGTCACGTCCATCACCAACTGATCGCCAGGTTCGACCGGGCGCTTGAAGCGGGCACCATCAATGCCTGCAAAGTAATAAACCGTTTTGTCGTCCGGTGTCACCCCCAAGGTGTCGAACGCCAACAGCGCGGCTGTCTGCGCCATGGCCTCCAGCATCAACACCCCCGGGAACACCGGGCGGTGGGGAAAATGACCGGTGAACTGGGGCTCGTTCATGCTCACGTTCTTGAGCGCCTTGATGGACTTGCCCTTCTCCACCTCCAGCACCCGATCCACCAACAGGAAGGGGTAACGGTGGGGCAGTTGTTTCAGAATTTGGTGAATGTCCATCATGATTTGTTTTCCAATGCTTTGATGCGCTCGCGCAAACGGTGCAATTGCCGCAGCGTGGCGGCATTTTTTTCCCAGCTCTTATTGTCGTCGATCGGGAAAACGCCGCTGTACTGGCCGGGCTGGTGGATCGAACGCATCACCACCGAGGCGGCCGAAATGTGCACATGATCGGCCAGCGTGAGGTGCCCCAGCACCACCGCGCCCCCGCCCACGGTGCAATGCGCACCGATGCGGGCACTGCCTGCAACGCCCACACAACCGGCCATGGCCGTGTGTTTGCCGATGTGCACGTTGTGCCCGATTTGAATCAGGTTGTCGAGCTTGACGCCGTCTTCTATGACCGTGTCCTCCAGGGCGCCACGGTCGATGCAGCAGTTGGCGCCGATCTCCACGTCGTCGCCGATGCGCACAGCACCCAGTTGCTCGATTTTTACCCAGCCGCCCTGGTGAGGTGCGAAACCAAAGCCATCAGCCCCGATGACCACCCCGCTGTGCACCACCGCCCGGGCGCCCAGCGCGCAGTCCTGGCCCAAAGTTACGCGGGCCGACAGTTGGGAATCCGGCCCCACCTGGCTGCCGGCCTCCAGCACCGTGTGTGGGCCAATTCGCGCACCTTTGCCCACAAACACGTCAGCGCCGATGACCGCAAACGCCCCCACACGCACGCCCTCCCCCAACACGGCAGAAGGTGCGATCTGTGCTGAGGGGTGCACTGCCGGCTCGTCGGCGCCAGTGGCGATGCGCCGCTGCTTCCACCACTGGGTCAACCGGGCAAAGTACAGGTACGCATCGGGCGTGACAATGCAGGCACCCCGCGAGCGCGCCGCATCGGCAAGCTCGGGCGGCACCACCAGCACACCCGCTCGGGTGGTCTCGATCAGATTCGCGTAGCGCGAATGTGAAACGAACGACAGGTCGCCGACAT
>CAZGDZ010000168.1:0-5518 GCA_964524855.1 uncultured Macromonas sp. | reverse complement strand
TGGGCCAGGCCATCAACGCCAACCACCAGTACCCCGACGGCTTCATGCTGTTCCTGGGCACCATGATCGCGCCCACGCAAGACCGGCGCGGCGCGGGCCAGGGCTTCACGCACGAGGTGGGCGACCGCGTGTGCGTGTCCACCCCGCGCCTGGGCACGCTGGTCAACCGTGTGCGCCACTCGTGCGACGTGGCGCCGTGGACTTACGGCATTGCCGCGCTGATGCGGCAGCTCAGCGTTGCGGATTGAGAGCAGGGTGGCGGCCTATCGTCGTCACCATCCAGATCCCACCGCACACCAGCACCAGCGCCACGGCGTTGTGCCAGGCCCAGATGCTTTCGCCCAGGAACAGGGCCGACAGCAACGCGCCAAACACCGGGGTGAGAAACACGTACACCGACACCGAGCCCACGCGGTTGTGCTTGAGCAAGGCCGCCCAAAGGGCAAATGCGGCTGCTGACAGCGCCACCATGTAAGCCAGCAGCGCGCTGGAGGCCCAGGTGAAGCCCTGCAAGGTTCCACCGCTGGCGTAGCCGGCGAGCAGCAGCGCCGCGCCGCCCAACGCGAGTTGATGGCCGGTCATCACCATCGAATCCATGCGCTGCGACAGGCGCTTGCCATAGATGCTGGCCGCCGAAAGCACGAACGCCGCCAGCACGATGAAGCCCTCGCCCAGCAGCGAGAACTGCAGGTCCAGCGTGCCGCCGCCGCCCAGGTTGACCACCATCACCCCTGCAAAGCCAATCCCGCAACCGATCGCCTTGCGGTGGGTGATGCGGTCGTTGGTGTAGATGAAGTGCGCCAGCAACACGCTGAAGAAAGTCACCGTGGCATTCAGGATCGACCCCTTGACCCCGGTGACGTGCGCCAGCCCGACGTAGAAGAACACGTACTGCAGGCTGGTTTGCGTCAGGCCCAGCAGGGTGAGCCCGCGCAGGTCGCGCCGGTTGAGCTGGAACAGTGGTTTGCCCATGAAGGCCGCCATCACCAGCAGCAGCAGGCCCGCGAACAGGAAGCGGTAACCCGCAAACACCAGTTGCGAGGCCACGTCGTCGCGGGCGATGTCGAACAGCGCGTACCCGTTTTTGATGGCCGGGTAGGCGCTGCCCCACAGGGCGCAACACAGGGTGGCGCCCAGCAGCACCACCTGGGGGCGTTGCAGCAGCGGCGGGCGGGCGACGCCCGTGCTCAGCACGGTTGGCCTTGGCGCTCGCGCAGCCACGCCGGGGCGTCTTGCAGACAGACCGGGCGCAGGAAACGCTCCAGAGCCGCATCGCCGACCGAGGTCGTCATGGGCGCGGTGGAGGCGGGCCAGGGGCCGCCGTGTTGCTGGGCCGCCGTCACAGCCACGCCGGTGGGCACGCCTTTGAACAGCACCCGCCCGGCCACTTGGGCGGCGGTGCGCACCAGTTCGCGGTGGGCCGGGGTGTCCTCGTCCACGCCCCACAGCGTCACCGTCAGGCTGCCTTGCACCGCGCGCAGCACCTGCTGTACCTGGGCCATGTCGCGGGCACGCACGATCAGGCTGGACGGGCCGAACACCTCTTCGCGCAGGCCGTGCTCGGCGATGAAGCGGGCTGCGTCCACCTGGGCCAAGAAGGGGCGGGGCGCTGCTTCATGGCTGGCACTTTCTTGCAGCAGCGCCTGTGCGCCGTGCTGCAGCAGGCTTTGGGTGCCTGCGTCGAAGGCGTGGCGCATGCCGGCGGTCAGCATGGCGTGCGGCTGTTGCTGGGCCAGCGCGGTGGTCAGTGCGGCCACGAAGGCGTCGCTGGCCGGGTCGTCCAGCAGCACGATGACACCGGGGTTGGTGCAGAACTGGCCGCAGCCCAAGGCGATGGAGCCGGCCAGCGTGGTGGCCAGGGCCGCGCCTTGTTCGGCCAGCACGTGCGGCAGCGCCACCACGGGGTTGATGGCACCCAGCTCACCGTAGAAAGGGATGGGCTGCGGACGGGCTTGCGCCTCGGCCAGCAGCGCCAGGCCGCCCCGGGTGGAGCCGGTGAAGGCGGCAGCGGCGATGCCGGGGTGGCGGATCAGTGCCACCCCGACTTCGTGGCCTGCGCCTTGCACCAGGCCGATGAGGCCGGCGGGCAGGCCCTGTGCCTGCAGCACCTGCTGGATGTGTCCGAACACGCGCACCGACAAGTGCGGGTGGCCCGGGTGGGCCTTGACCACCACCGGGCAGCCTGCCGCCAGGGCGCTGGCGGTGTCGCCGCCCAGCACCGAGAAGGCGAACGGAAAGTTGCTGGCCGCGTACATGGCCACCGGGCCCAGGGGCCAGAGCTGGCGCACCATGTCCGGATGCCCCACGGGCGGCGCGCCGGCCACGGCGGGGTCGTCCACCCGTGCGAAGGGGGCACCGCTGGCGGCCAGGTCGGCAAAGCGGCGCAGTTGGTAGGTGGTGCGGTCCAGCTCGCCGTTCAGGCGCACGGGGCCCAAGGCTGTTTCGGTGTCGGCCAGTTCCACCAGGGCGGCACGGTCGGCTTCCAGCGCGTCGGCCAGGCCGCGCAGCAGTTGCGCACGGGCCTCGCCGTTGCTGGCGGCCCAGGCGTCGGCGGCCTGCGCGGCGGCTTGCACCGCGCGGTCAACGTCGGCGGGGGAAGAGGCGGCCAAAGCGGCACCGAAAGCTTGGCCGGTGCGGGCGTTCACGGATTGGAGATTAGACATGTGATGACTTCTGAGGAAAAAGGGTCGCGCGTCAGCCCGACCCAGGAAATTCAGTGTTTCAGCGCGGCGTCGGCCGGCTGGGAGCGGCGCAGCCGTTCGCGGCTGTTCGAGAGGTGGGTGCGCATGGCCGCGCGGGCCGCTTCCGGGTCTTGCGCGCGGATGGCCTGGTAGATGCTTTCGTGTTCGCTGTGCACCCGCTGCAGGTAGGCCAGCCGACCTTCGGGCGCGGCGTCGGCGGTGTTCACCCGGGTGCGCGGGATGATCATGGTGCCCAGGTAGGTCATCAGGTCGGCGAAGTGGCGGTTGCCGGTGGCGCGCGCCACCTCCATGTGGAACTGGAAGTCCGACGCCACGGTGTCCGATGTGTCGGTGATGGACAGGGCGAACGCGGCCAGCGCGCCTTCGAGGTTGCGCAGCTGCGCTTCCTCGCGGCGCTGGGCCGCCAGGCCGGCGGCTTCGGTTTCCAGGCTGATGCGCAGCTCCAGCAGCGAAATCACGTCCGCCACGGTGGCAAAGTCTTCGGGCGCGATGCGGAACGCCGCCTGCTCTTGCAACGCCTTCACAAAGGTGCCGATGCCGTGGCGCGTTTCCACCAGGCCCGACGCCTGCAGGCGCGAAATCGCCTCGCGCACCACGGTGCGGCTCACGTCAAAGCGTTCCACCAAGGCCGACTCGGTGGGCAGCTTGTCCCCCGGCTTGAGCACGCCGTCGCGGATGTCGCCGCTGAGCGAGGCAACGATTTCTGGCACCAGCCCACGCTGGCGCCGGGCCGGGCGGACGGGGGCCGGTTCAGATATTGGGGTTTTCACTAGGTCCATCTTTTTTTCCTTGACAGCGTGTGAATCGCTTCGCTACAGTCCGCACACGTTGTCAGACAACGTACAACAGACAACGGCATACGGGCAACTGTATCAAACCTTCGAATTTTTGTCATGAGTCAAACGCTGAAAACCCACCACAAAATCCTGCTCACCGGTGCGGCCGGCGGCCTGGGCCAAGCCCTGCGGGAGCGCCTGAAAGCCAACTGCGACACCTTGCGGTTGTCTGACAAGGCAGCGCTGGGCAGCGCCCTGGCGGGTGAGGAAATCGCCCAGGCCGATCTGGCCAACGCGGCCGAGGTGGACGCTGCGGTGGCCGGCTGCGACGCCATCGTGCACCTGGGCGGCATTTCGGTGGAGGCACCGTTCGAGGCCATTTTGCAGGCCAACATCCTCGGCGTGTACCACCTGTACGAAGCGGCGCGCAAGCACGGCGTCAAGCGCGTGGTTTTCGCCAGCTCCAACCACGTCACCGGGTTCTACAAGCAGAGCGAAACCATCCACGCCGACCACCCAGCCCGCCCCGACAGCTATTACGGCGTGAGCAAAGCCTTTGGTGAGGATTTTTCGCGTTTCTACTTCGACCGTTATGGCATCGAAACCGCCTGCGTGCGCATCGGCTCGTCGTTCCCTGAGCCGAAGGACCGCCGCATGCTGGCGACTTGGCTGAGCTTTGACGACCTGCACCGCCTGATCACCGCCTGCCTGAGCACGCCGGTGTTGGGGCACAGCATCATCTTCGGCATGTCGGACAACGCGGTGACCTGGTGGGACAACTCGCGTGCTCGCCATGTGGGCTACGTGCCGCAAGACAGTTCCGACCAATTCCGTGAGGCGGTGTACGCCCGCACCAACGCCCCCGACTTGAACGACCCGGTGGCCATGTACCAGGGTGGTGCCTTCGTGAAGGCGGGGCCGTTCTGACCATGAGCGAGAACGCCGAACTGCTGCTGGACGCCCGCTGCGGCGTGGGCGAAAGCCCCGTGTGGAGCGCGCGCCACCAGGCCTTGTACTGGGTGGACATTCCTGCCCGCCGCCTGTGGTGCTGGCAGGCCGCCAGTGGCCAAACCCGCTCCTGGGACGCGCCAGAGCAGATCGCCTGCATTGCCCTGCAGTCGGGCAGCGAACACGAACCCCATGGTCGCTGGGTCGCCGGCCTCGAAACCGGCATGGCCTTGCTCACCCCAGCCGATGACGGCACCCTGGCCGTGCAGCCGCTGGCCAACGTGGACCACCCGCAGCCCGGCATGCGCTTCAACGACGGCCGCTGCGACCGCCAGGGCCGCTTCTGGGCGGGCACCATGGTGGCCGACATGTCGCTGGCTGCCGTGCAGGGCACGGTGTACCGGCTGGACGGCAGCCATGACCGCAACAACCTGAGCGCCACCCCCGTCATCCCCGGTTTCATCACCCCCAACGGCATGGCCTTCAGCCCCGATGGGCGCACCCTGTACCTCTCGGACTCGCACCCCCAGGTGCAAACCGTGTGGGCCTTCGACTACGACCCAGACACCGGCACGCCCAGCCACCGCCGCGTGTTCATCGACTTCAGACCCCTGCCTGGCCGCCCCGACGGCGCTGCTGTGGACGCTGACGGTTGCTACTGGATCTGCGGCAACGACGCGGGCCTGGTGCACCGCTTCACGCCCAGCGGCAAGCTCGACCGTTCGCTGGCCGTGCCGGTGAAAAAGCCCGCCATGTGCGCCTTCGGTGGCCCCGGGCTGGACACCTTGTTCGTTACCTCCATCCGGCCCGGCGGCGATGTGTCCGACCAGCCGCTGGCCGGGGGACTGTTTGCACTTCGTCCAGACGTGAGGGGCCTGGACGAGCCGCTGGCGGTGGTTTGACCATCAGCGGTTTTCTTCACCTCGCATTTCAACTCAACCCAACGGAGACAAGACCATGAAAACCCCCCGCCGCTTGATGCTGGCCCTGACCCTGGCCGGCCTGCTGCCTTTCACCGCCCACGCCCAAACCGTGCTCAAGGCCCACGACACCCACCCCGCCGGCGACCCCACCGTGGTCGCCATGGAAAGC
>CAZGDZ010000167.1:0-5531 GCA_964524855.1 uncultured Macromonas sp. | reverse complement strand
GCGATGCGGATCGCGCACACGTGTTCGTCGGCCTGACGACGCGGGGCCCGGGCGAAAGCGCCAAGATTGCCGCCAACTTTCAGAAGCAGGGTTTTGCCACGCTGGACCTGACGCACGACGACCTGGCGCAGGAGCACATCCGCCACATGGTGGGTGGCCGCTCCGCGCTGGCGCAAGAGGAACGCCTGCTGCGCTTCGTGTTCCCCGAGCGGCCGGGCGCGCTGCTGAAGTTTTTGAGCCTGATGCGCCCAGGCTGGAACATCAGCCTGTTCCACTACCGCAACCAGGGCGCGGACTACGGCCGCATTCTGGTGGGCCTGCAGGTACCGGCCAAGGACGGCAAGGCATTCCAGAAGTTTCTGGACACGCTGGGCTACCCCTACGTGGAAGAAACCGAGAACCCGGTGTACCGGCTGTTCCTGAACTGACCAGCCCGGCCAGCCTGTCATGCAAGCCCTGAAGCACTTTCTGCTGGCGCTGCAGTTTTTCACCCGCATTCCCGTGACAGGGTCGCTGGCGCGCTGGGTGGGCTTCAGCCCGGGCATGCTGCGCGCCAGCGCTGCGCACTTTCCCGGTGTGGGCTGGGTGGTGGGTGCGGTGGCAGTTGGCGTGTATGGGCTGCTTTGCTGGCACCTGCCGCCGGTGGGCGGCATCACCTGGGTGGCGGCGGTGTTCTGCACCATCGCCACGGTGCTGCTCACGGGCGGCTTCCACGAAGACGGCCTGGCCGACGTGGCCGACGGCCTGGGGGGCAGCTACCAGCGCGAACGGGCGCTGGAGATCATGAAAGACTCGCGCATCGGCGCCTTCGGGGCCATGGCACTGGTGCTGGCGCTGCTGGCCAAGGTGGGGCTGCTGGCGGTGCTTGGGCAGTTGTCGCTGGCGGGCACGCTGCTGGCGCTGTGGCTGGCGCACGTGGCCTCGCGCACCTGGCCGCTGCTGACCATTCGCTGGCTGCCCCACGTGGGCGACGCGGCGGGCAGCAAGTCCAAGCCGCTGGCGGACCAAATCTCGAACCGAGCGCTCTGGGCCGGGGCCCTGTGGCTGGTGCTGGCAGCGGCACTGGCGTTGTGGACCGCACACACAGTTGCACCGCCTTGGCTGGGCGGCTTGATCAGCAGCGAGCGCACCGCCACCATGCTGGCCTGGGGGTTGCTGGGTTCGGCCGCAGGCTGGGCACTGGTGCACTGGCGGTTGAAAGTGCGGCTGCAAGGCTTCACCGGCGACGGCCTGGGCGCGGCGCAGCAGGTGAGCGAAATCGGCTTCTACCTGGCGATGGCGCTGGCCATGGGTTCGCGCTAGGGCTGCGCATCCATGGACAATGCAGCGACCGTGAACCACAGCGAACTCTGGTTGGTGCGACACGCCCGGCCGGTGGTGGAAGCTGGCGTCTGCTATGGCCGGCTGGACGTACCGGCAGAGCCGGAACACACCCAGACCAGCGCGCAGGCTTTGACCCGGGCGTTGCTGGCGGCACACCAGACCTCTCCACGGACGCTGCGCGTGCACGCCTCCCCTGCGCTGCGGGCGCAACAACTGGCCCACCAGGTACAGGCGATACTGACCACCACCTGCCCTGCGCCGCCGTTCCAGACGGACCCAAGCCTGGCCGAAATGGACTTTGGTACCTGGGAAGGACAGCGCTGGGACGACATTCCACGCGCTGCGCTGGACGCTTGGACCGACGATTTCCACCACCACCGACCGGGGGGCGGCGAGAACGTGGCCACCGTTCTGCAACGGGTGGGCGCGGCGCTGGACGGTGTAGCGACCAAACCTCCGCAGCGCGTGCTGTGGTTCACCCATGCCGGGGTCATCCGCGCCGTGGACGTGCTGCTGACCCAACGCAACCAGCCACTCCAAGCCGCCGACTGGCCCAACACCCCCTGTGCTCACGGCGCTTGGCGTGTCCTCGTCTGGCCCGGCGACGGGCCTGCGCGCTGGCAGCAGGCATGACATACTGGTGCACCTTACGCACCACACGCTCCACCCATGCCTGCCACGCTGGACGGCCAACTCGTCGTCGCCATATCCTCCCGCGCGCTGTTCGATTTCGAAGCCGAGAACGAAATCTTCGAGCAGGGCGACGACCACGCCTACATGCAACTGCAACTGGAGCGCCTGGAACAACCGGCCGGCCCCGGGGTGGCGTTTTCACTGGTGCGCAAGCTGCTGAGCTTCAACGATGCCGAACACCCCCGGGTTGAGGTGGTCATCCTCTCACGCAACGACCCGGTCTCGGGCATGCGGGTGTTCCGTTCCGCGCAGCACTATGGCCTGCCGATCCAGCGCGGCGTGTTCACTCGGGGCCAAGCCCCGTGGCGCTACCTGCGCCCGCTGCGGGCCAACCTGTTCCTGTCGGCCCACCTGAGCGACGTGCGCGCCGCGCTCGACAACGAAGTGCCGGCGGCGCAGGTGTACCCCCATTCGGTGCGCGCCAGCGACGCCTACCCGACCGAGGTGCGCATCGCGTTCGACGGCGATGCGGTGCTGTTTTCCGACGAGGCCGAACGCATCTACCAGACGCAGGGTCTGCCCGCCTTCCAGCAGCACGAGGTGAGCCACGCCACACAGCCCCTGCCCGGCGGCCCGTTCAAGCCCTTGCTGGAAGCGCTGCACCGCCTGCAGAACGCCGGCACCGCGGCCATGCGCATCCGCACCGCGCTGGTGACCGCGCGCAGCGCCCCGGCGCACGAGCGCGCCATCCGAACCCTGATGGACTGGAACATCGAGGTGGACGAGGCCATGTTCCTGGGCGGCCTGCCCAAGGGCGAATTCCTGCGCGAGTTCGAGCCCGATTTTTTCTTTGACGACCAGACCGGCCACATCGAACACGCCGCCCGCCATGTGCCGGCCGGGCATGTGGCCAGCGGCATCGCCAACACCCTCGCCTGACCTTCACCGCAGCTTCAACCCGTGGACCACCGACAAAACCTCGACGCCCGCGCCGTGGGCATCATGCTCACCCTTTGCCTGCTGTGGGCTTTGCAGCAGATCGTGCTCAAGGGCACCGCGAACGACTTTTCACCCATGTTGCAGATCGCCCTGCGTTCGGGCCTGGCCGCCGTGCTGGTGGCGCTGTTCATGGCCTGGCGCGGCGAACGCATGGACTTCAGCGACGGGCAATGGAAACCCGGCCTTGTGGTGGGCACTTTGTTCGCGCTGGAATTCATGCTGGTGGGCGAAGGCCTGCGCCACACCAGCGCGGCGCACATGGTGGTGTTTCTGTACACGGCGCCCATTTTTGCGGCGCTGGGCCTGCACTGGAAGCTGCCGTCGGAGCGGCTGGCGCCTTTGCAATGGGCAGGCATCGGGCTGGCGTTTGCCGGCATGGCAGTGGCGTTCTTGCTGCGCGATGCGTCCACGCCCGCGCAAAATCTGTCGGCCATGCTGTGGGGCGACCTGCTGGGCCTGCTGGGCGGCGCGGCCTGGGGCGCCACCACCGTGGTCATCCGCACCACCCGTATTGCGCAGTTGCCGGCCACGCAGACGCTGTTGTACCAACTGGTGTGCGGCTTTGTGCTGCTCACGCCGGCCGCGTGGCTGATCGGCCAGACCACCTTCAACCCCATCCCGGCGGTGTGGGCCAGCTTGGCGTTCCAGGCGGTGATCGTCTCGTTCCTGAGCTTTCTGGTGTGGTTCTGGCTGCTGCGGCACTACCTGGCATCACGCCTGGGGGTGTTTTCTTTCCTCACGCCGCTGTTCGGCGTGGTGCTGGGCGCCTGGCTGTTGAGAGAACCGATCGAGCCCGCCTTCCTGTCCGGCGCCGGCATGGTGCTGGCCGGGGTGGTGCTGGTCAGTGGTCACGGCTGGCTGCGCGCACTGGTGAAGTGAATTTCCACTGTGCAGTGCACCAACTCCTCGTGCACCGCCAAGGCCTGGCGCACCTGGGCGGGCGTCAACGCCGGGTCGCTGGACACCACGGTCAATGCACAGGCATAAGCGTCGCGCGCGACGCGCCACACGTGCAGGTCGGTCAAGCTCACGTTGACCGGTAGTTGATCGATCACCTCGCGGATCTCGCCCACCACCGGGTGGTCCATCTCGCGGTCCAGCAAAACGCGGCTGGTCTCGGCGATCAAACCCTTGGCCCAGACCGCCACCAGCACCGCGCCCACAAGCCCCATCACCGGGTCCAGCCAGACCCAGCCCCACAACCAGCCACCCAGCAACGCCACGATGGCCAACACCGAGGTCAGGGCGTCGGCCAGCACATGCAGGTAGGCGGAGCGCAGGTTCAGATCGTCGTGGTGGTGATGGTGGTGCCCATGGGCAGCGTGGCGGGCTTGCCCACCGTGGTCGTGGTGGTGGACGCGCCCCAGAATGACGGCACACACCACGTTGACCAACAGCCCGACGACCGCCACCCCCACCGCTTCGCGGAACTGGATGGGTTGGGGCTCCCACAGGCGCTGCAGCGAAGCCACTGCCATCAAAGCGGCCACCCCCAGCAAGAACAGCGCACTGGCAAAGCCCCCCAGCACCTCGATCTTCCAGGTGCCGAATGCAAAACGCTGGTCGGCCTTCAGGCGGCGCGCGGCGGCATAGGCCAACGCGCTCACCCCAATGGCGGCCGCGTGCGAGCTCATGTGCCAACCATCGGCGAGCAGCGCCATGGAGCCCAGCCACCAGCCAGCGGTGATTTCCAGGACCATGGCGACCAACGTGATCCACAGCACCGCGCGGGTGCCGCGCTCGGCCGATGCGTTGAGCCGGTGGAAATCGTGGTCGTGCTGCCAGGGGGTGGATGTGGCATTCATGGGGTGGTCAGATCAGAGCTTGAAGCCGTATTCGACGGTCAACGGCGCGTGGTCGCTGAACCGCTGCTCTTTGTACACCTGCGCCGCTTGCGCCTGCTGGGCCATGCTTGGCGTGGCCAGGTGGTAGTCAATCCGCCAACCCACGTTCTTGGCCCAGGCCTGGCCGCGGTTGCTCCACCAAGTGTAGGCGGCCTCGGTTTCGTCGGGGTGCAACTGGCGGTACACGTCCACCAAGCCGCCTTCGGTCAGCAGCCGGGTCATCCAGGCGCGCTCCTCGGGCAAGAAGCCGCTGTTTTTCAGGTTGCCTTTCCAATTCTTCAGGTCTTTTTCGTGGTGAGCAATGTTCACGTCGCCACACAAAATCACCTCACGCCCGGTGCGCAGGGCGGTCAACCAGGGGTAGATCAGGTCCAAGAAACGGTATTTGGCGGCTTGGCGTTCTTCGCCCGACGAACCGCTGGGAAAATAGCTGCTCACGATGCTGAGCTTGCGCGTGGGCGTGTCGAAGCGCAATTCCACGTAGCGGCCCTCGTCGTCAAATTCGGTGTTGCCGATGCCGACGATCACGTCGCTGGGCTCGTGCCGGCTGTACACCGCCACGCCCGAATAGCCCTTTTTCTGCGCGTAGTGAAAGTGGCCTTGCAGGCCCGCCAACTGCTCGAACTTGCCGGCCACATCGGGCGCCTGGGCTTTGAGCTCCTGCACGCAAATACAATCGGGCGCAGTGGCCGCAATCCAGTCTTCCAACCCTTTGGTGGTGGCGGAACGGAT
>CAZGDZ010000166.1:0-5534 GCA_964524855.1 uncultured Macromonas sp. | reverse complement strand
GTTTGGCCAGGAATTCCCTGCCATGCTACCGCTGCTGGACGCCTTTTTCGGGCGCCCAGCCGACATCAACGGCGCACCAACACCTTGAGCGCCGCTTGCAAACGGCGCGCGACAGCTTCGTCGTAACCGGTGGCCAGCACCTTAGCGGCGTCTTGCGCCCAAGTGTCAGCGGGCGACGGATCGTTGCGGCGAGTCAGCAACTGCAGTTGCAGAGCCCGGCGCTCGTTCAGCTGATCGGCCGGCGTGGGCACTTCGGCCGCCATTTCAAGGCGCAACAATGCGACCCCGGCGGCTTCGGCCTTCGCCGGTGCGCCCAGCGCTTGCGACCAGCCTGCACGTGCAGACGCAGCTGTACGGCCGCCCAGTGCCTGGGCAGCAGGCACACCGGCCGGGTCGCGCTGTTGCCACGCCTGCATCAACTGCGTCAAGGCTTCGCCATGGGCTTGGGATGCGAGTTTTTTCAAAGCCAGTTCGGCCTGGTCCATGGCTTGGCGTTGCGCCCGGAAGGCAGCATCACCCAGGCGCGGGCCACGGGGGGCCCAAGCCCCCTGGCGGTCATCGCCTCGGGCGTCACGGCCATCTCGGGTATCGCGCCCTTCACGGCGGTCCCCTGGGCGGCTGTCGCGTCCACCAGGGCGTTGCGATGCGGGCACGGCCTTGGTCATGCCGGGGCGGTCATCGCCACGCATGGCCACCAGCTTGCGAGGTGCGGCTTCGGGTTTGGTGGGCGCGGCCGGTGCCTCATCGGTCACGGCCTCTTCGCTGACCGTGGCTTCGGTTGGCGCAGATGCGGATGCAGGCACGGCGGGCACGGATGCCACGGCTTGCGGCGCAGCGTCAACGCGCTCACCCCGCGCGGCATCGCGCAACGCGTCCATGGCAGCACGGATGCGTTGCACATCCCCAGCGGCACTGGCCTGTTCCAGTGCGCGGGCGGCGTCCAGCACGCCTTTGTCCAGCACCGAAATGGCCGACTGCTGCTTTTCACGCTCAGTGGACTTGCGGGCAAA
This sequence comes from uncultured Macromonas sp., assembly GCA_964524855.1. Taxonomy (GTDB): domain Bacteria; phylum Pseudomonadota; class Gammaproteobacteria; order Burkholderiales; family Burkholderiaceae_C; genus CAZGDZ01. Next base: position 4,524 of record CAZGDZ010000166.1, on the reverse strand, counting down.
CGCCTCGTCGATCGGCTTGCGGAATGCCTCCCACAGTTTCTGTTCCTGGCGACGGTCCAGCGGCACGCTGTGCGCTTCCTGCTGCCAACGCTGCTGCAACGCCTTCACCGCGTCGATGCGCAGCATCGGCGCGCCGCCCAGCGCCACGGCTTCTTCAATCAGGGCCTGGCGGCGTGCTTGGCTTTGGGCTTGCGCCGCTTCCAGGGGCTGGTGCGCGGCGGAAATCACGGCTTTCCACAGCGGCTGCATTTCGGCAAACACCTTTTCGCTCAGGTGGCCAGACTGGCGCCAGCGCTCGGCAAAACCGTGCAGGTCGCGCAACTGGGTTTTCCAGTCGGTGCTCAGGGCGTGGGCTTCGGTCCAGGCCTTGACCTCGTCAATCAGCGCCAGACGTTGCGCCCGGTGGGCCTCGTTTTGCTCTTTGAGCTTGCCCAGCCACGCTTCCACCACTTTGTGAGCCTGGTTGCAAGCCTCGTCAAACTTCTTCCACAGCGCGTGGTTGGGCACGCCGCCTTGGTCGGTGGTTTTCCATTGCTCGCGCAGCGTGCGCAGGGATTCCTGCACCTTGCGCCCGCCGAGGCGCTGGCCTTCAGGCGACTGCGTCAAGGCCACGGCCTTGGCCAGCAGCTCTTCGCGCAACTGGTCGGCACGCCAGCGCTGCTGACCTTCCAACTCCCCGGCGCTGGCCAGCGCGGCCTGCACCAGAGTGTCCAGCTCGTGGGGAATGTGGCGGCCGTGGTCCTTCAAGGCCTGCCGCAGTTCGGCAGCAGCCTTGGGCACGGTTTTGGTGTGTCCTTGGGCCACTTCCTGCGTCAACGCCTCCAGCGCCGCCTTGACCACCTGCACCGCCTGGGCTTGGCGAGCGGCCAGTTCGGCCACGTCTTCCACCGGGGTGGGTGCCACTTCACCGCGGGCCGCGCGCAATTCGTCGGCCCACACGGGCACGGCGGGCAAAGGTGCGCTGGCGTCGGTCGATGCGGCCACAGCCTGCCCCACCGCTGCTTCAAACGCTTCCCACACCAGGCCCAACTGCTGGCGCGAGGTGTCCAATTGCTGGGCGAACTTGGGGTCCAGGCTGGACCAGCCGGCGTCGTCGGCCAGGTTCTGGGCCTGCTGGTGCCAGGTGGCCACGTCGGCGCGCAACACGTCGAGCGACGAAACCGCCTCGGCCCAGGGTTTGGTGGACAGCACCTCAATGCGCTGGGCCAGCAACACCGCAGCCTCCCGCTCCACCATCACCCGGTGTTGCAGGTCTTCCACCGCCTTCATCCGTTCGGCCAAAGCCAGCTTCAGTCCGGCCAGCGGTTCGCGCGACAACGGCGCACCGGCTTTGGCCGCATCGCGCTGCCAACCCATGGCATCGGCCAGGTTCAGTCGCGGCTGCTCCAGCAAGGTCTGGGCCTTGGCCGCCCATTCTTCGGCAATGGCGTCCTGCGCCTTGGCACGCTTGATCTCGTCGAGCTTTTCCTTGAGCACCTTGGCGGCGCCCTTGTCGCGGATCGACAGCTCGCGGAACACATCGGCCATGGCGTCGTGCCCCGGCTCGGTTGCCAGCCATTCGCGCAGGCGGGCGGCCCGTTCACCCGAGGTGGGCGCACTGAAGGCGCCGCCGGTCAGCGCATCGAGCTGGGTCAGATCGGCGGGTTTGGACGTGGACTTGTCGGAAGGATTCACAGCGGGCAACTAAGCAATGGAACAAAAGGCCCAATCTGGGCCAAAAGCGTATTGTCGCCGGTTTCAACCGGCCCACAGGTCCAAGGGCGGATCGTGCACCACCGCTTTGAGAATGTCACTGCGGGACACGAAGCCGCGCACCCCACCGTCGTCGTCCACCACGGGCAGGCCGGGCAAGCCGGTGTCCAGCAGCAACAGCGCCAAACGCCGCAACTCGGTGTCAGCCGACACACCGGGCACCGGCGTGACCATGACTTCGTGCACCGGTCGCGCAAACCAGGCGCGCCAGACCAGAGGGTGGTCGTCGGCCTTGGGCAGGTGATCGGGGCGCATCAACTCGGCTCGGGTCAGCAAGCCCACCAGGCGCCCCTGGTCATCCACCACGGGCGCCTGGGCCACACCTTGCTGTGCCAACAGCTCCCAGCCCACCTGCAGCGCAGCCCCCTGCGGCACCTGGACGACCTGGGTGGACATCACATCGGCCACCCGATGCAGTGGTCGGCGCGCTGCCGGCGGATGCTGCACGCCCGCATAGGCCTGTGCCGCCTGGGCCGGCCCGGGACGCAACGGCGTACCGCCCTGCGGCAGCTCGCCACCACTGGGTTCCCGGTCCACGTCCACCTGCAGCGGACGAATGCGCGCAGTCTGCAAGGCAGGCGCCACTTTGCGCAAGCTCTCGATCGGTCCCCGATACATCAGGCCGGACGTGCCAAATATGGAAAACATGCCGCACCTCGCTGGTGGTTGAGCCCCCGGTCGATCAGTCGTCGTCGGGCAGGAACAAGGCCTGCAAGTCGCTCAAAAAGTCAAAGCCCTGCACCGTGGGGCGCACCGTGTGCAGGTCGCGCTCGATCCAGCCCCGCTGTTCAGCGGTCTGCAGCGCAGCCGACAAAGTATGTATCGGCAACCCGGTGCGTTCACTGAACTGCGCCAATGTGAAACCCTGCCGCAGCCGCAAGGCATTGAGCATGAATTCGAACGGCAGGTCGCGCGCAGGCACTTCGGCCTCGCTGGCCACCGGTTGACCTTGCAGCGCCTGCTCCATGTAGCGTTTGGGTTCGCGCCAGCGCACCTGGCGCAACACGCGGTGGGCAAAACTCAGTTTGCCGTGCGCGCCCGCGCCAATGCCCAGGTAGTCGCCAAACTGCCAATAGTTCCAATTGTGGAAACAGCGGTGCCCGGCCCGCGCGTAGGCCGACACCTCGTACCGCTCCATGCCCTCAGCTGCGGTCCGCTCGGTGATACGGTCCAGCATCGCGTAGGCGTCGTCATCGTCAGGCAATGGCGGCGGGTGTTTGGCAAAGTACGTGTTGGGCTCCAGCGTGAGGTGGTACACCGACAGGTGCGGCGGCTGGAACGACAACGCAACGTCCAGGTCGCGGTCCAGATCGGCCAGCGTCTGGCCGGGCAAGGCGTACATCAGGTCGAGGTTGAAAGTATCAAAACACTCGGCCGCCTCGGCCACGGCGGCGCGGGCCTGGTCGGCGTTGTGAACCCGCCCCAATGCTTTCAAGAAACGGTCGTCAAAACTCTGCACGCCGATGCTCAGGCGCGTCACCCCGGCATCGCGGAAACCGCGAAACCGGTCCTTCTCGAAGGTGCCAGGGTTGGCTTCCAAGGTGATTTCGGCGTCGGCCTCCAGCGGCAGCAAAGCCCGCACATCGGACAGCAGTTGATCGATCGCCTGGGGCGAGAACAGGCTGGGGGTGCCACCACCGATGAACACGCTGTGCACCGGCCGGCCCCAGATCAACGGCAGGCTGGCTTCGAGGTCGGCGCGCAACGCCCGCAGGTATTCGGCTTCCGGCAACTCGCCGCTTTGCCCCTGGGCTGCCCCCCACTCATGGGAGTTGAAGTCGCAGTAGGGGCACTTTTTCAAGCACCACGGCAAGTGGATGTAGAGCGTCAACGGCGGCAGACCCGGCAATTGCAACTGACCGGGCCGCTGCCACAATACTGTGCTGGCGTGGGTGGTGCTGTTCATTTGGCTGCGAGCGGGTACCAGCGTTCCCGCATCAGGGCCAGCATGGCCCGCGCAGCGCGGCCACGGTGACTGTGGGCGTTCTTCACCTCCGCCGGCAACTGGGCAAAGGTCTGGCCGAACTCGGGCAGCCACATCACGGGGTCAAAACCAAAACCTTGATCGCCCACCGGTTCTATCGCGATCAGGCCACTCACGCGGCCAGTGGCGATCAGCGGCTCCGGGTCTTGCGGGCTGCGCACCGCCACCAGGGTGCTGACCATGGCCGCACGCCGGTTGTCGTGCCCGCTGAGTTGTTCCAGCAAGGCGCGCACGTTGTTGGCGTCGCTCTTGTCATAACCAAACTGGGTGCAATAGTAGGCGGTGTCCACCCCAGGCAAACCGCCAAACGCGTCCACGCACAAGCCGGCGTCGTCGGCCATGGCGGGCAGACCGCTGAGCTGGCTGGCGTGGCGGGCCTTGGCCAAGGCGTTTTCCACAAAGGTGTGGTGCGGTTCAGGCGCTTCGGGTATGCCCAGATCGCCCTGGCGCACCAAGGCCACGCCCAGGGGCGCAAACATGGCCTGCAACTCAGCCAGCTTGCCGGCGTTGTTGCTGGCCAGCACCAGCCGGTGGTTGGTGGCTAGCATGTATCAGGCCACCTTGGCACCATCACATGCCGCGCGCTGCATGGCAATCAGCTCCCCAATGCCGTGCTCGGCCAGCAGCAGCAACTGGTTCATCTCGTCACGGCTGAAGGCCACGCCCTCAGCGGTGCCCTGCACCTCCACGTAGTGCGCGGCACCTGTCATGACCACGTTCATGTCGGTGTCGCTGCCAGAATCTTCCACATAGTTCAGGTCCAGCACCGGCACCCCCTGCACGATGCC
>CAZGDZ010000165.1:0-5553 GCA_964524855.1 uncultured Macromonas sp. | reverse complement strand
CAACGCGAAGAAGAAGGACTCGACCGGCATCTGCTTCATCGGCGAGCGCCCGTTCCGCGATTTCCTGAACCGCTACATCCAGAAGGCACCGGGCCCAATCCGCGACGACCGCGGCCGCGAGATCGGCCAGCACGTGGGCTTGAGTTTCTACACCCTGGGCCAGCGCCAGGGGCTGGGCATTGGTGGGGTGAAGGACAGAGGCGCTGCCAAGGGCGGGGGCGAGCACGCGCCCTGGTTCGTGGCCCGCAAGGACGTGGCCACCAACACCCTGTGGGTGGTGCAGGGGCACGAGCACCCCTGGTTGTTGTCGCCGCAGTTGACCGCGCACGACCTGAGCTGGGTGGCCGGCGAGCCGCCCGCGCCCGGTGCTTACGCGGCCAAGACGCGCTACCGTCAAGCCGATGCATCCTGCCGGTTGGCACCGACCGGCGACGGTGGCGTGCTGCTGGATTTTGCCGAGGCCCAGTGGGCGGTCACGCCCGGCCAAAGCGCGGTGCTTTACGACGGCGACGTGTGCCTGGGCGGTGGGGTGATCCACAGCGGCACCGCCACCTTGCGACCGATGCCGGTGGCCCAGCCCGCGCGGCCGTCGGTGCGCAAGGTGCGCCGGAAACCTTCGGCCGCTGTGGCCGGGGTTCGTGCTCAGGCCGCGAGCGACACCTGATCGCGGCCGTTCTGCTTCGACTGGTACAGTGCCGCATCCGCGCGGGCGATCCAGTCGTTGGCGCTTTCGCCGTGCTGCAGCACCGCCGCACCGGCTGAAACGGTGATGCTCAGCACCACGTCCTGCGTGTTGCGCTTGCGCAGCTTCATCGCTTTGGCGGTGGCGCGCACCCGTTCCGCCACCTCGGCGGCGGTGTCCAGCGTCGCGTTCGGCAGCACGATGGCAAATTCCTCGCCGCCGTAGCGCGCCACCAGGTGCGCCGGGTCGCTCACCACCCGACGCAGCAACTCGCCCATGCCGGCCAGCACCTGGTCGCCCACCAGGTGGCCGTGCTGGTCGTTGATGCGTTTGAAGTGGTCAATGTCCACCATCACCAGCCCGTGGGTGTCTTGCGCAGCCAGCGGGCGCTGCATCAACTGGTCCAGCCGGTGGTCCAGGCCTTTGCGGTTGAGCACCTTGGTCAGGCTGTCCACAAACACCTCTTCACGGGCGCGGTTCAAGTCGGCCCGCAGGCGCTGGATTTCCTGGCGGCTGGCGTCCACCTGGGCCTTGAGCGCGGTGGCGGAGTTCTGCATTTCCTGGCTGCGTTGCAGCGCCAGCTGCAGGTGCCCCTGCAGGGCGGCGGGGTCGTCCGTGCTTTGCAGGGCGGTGTTCAGGTCGTTCAGTTCTTCACCGAAGGCACCGGCCCGATCGCCAGTGCGCTGCACGCTTTCGGCCACGGTGCTCATCACCTGGTGGAAGTCGCGGCTGATGCGGTCCATGGTCTTGTCGTCCACGCCGGCAATGAACTCGCGGTACAGGCGCTCGATCGAGTCGTCGCTCAGGCGAGGCTCGGTCTGCCGCAGGCGGTCCAGGGCTTCATTGAGTCGGGCGTTGATGCCTGCCGCGTATTCGTACCAGACGCTGTAACTGACGGGGTTGAATGCGGCATCGTGTTGCCCCATGTGGGCAATGACGGTGCGCAAGAGTTCGGCGCTTTTGTCTCTTGTTTCTGTGTAATGCACGACGTCTGACCTCGCAATCCTGTCTCGGTGGTTACAGCAAGTAACCGATTCGATCATTTTAGCCAGCGTGCCCTGAAAAGCCCTCGAATGTTTGGGTGTTTTTCTCGGGGCTGTGGTGTGCGGGCGTCAGTGTGTGCACCAGCATGTCGATGAAGGCGCGGGTTTTGGCGGGCATCAGCCGCCGCTCCGGAAACACGGCCCAGGCTTGGTGGCTGGGCAGCGTCCAGTCCGGCAGCACCCGGCGTAGCCGGCCGGCGTGCAGCAGCGGTTCGGCAAAGTAGTTGGGCACGGCCGCAATGCCGGCGCCGGCCGCCGCCAGCCGGATGAGGATTTCCGGCGAGTTGGCGCGCACCCGCCCGGGCGGTGTGCCTTGCCACTGGGTGCTACCTTGGGACAGTTGCCACACATGGGGTTTGCCTTGGCGCCCGGGCAGCAGCACCGCGTCGTGCTGGTGCAGGTCTTCGGGGGTGATGGGGTCGCCGCGCGCGGCCAGGTAGTCGGGGCTGGCGAACAAGCCGTAGTCGAAGTGCGCCAGCAGTCGGGCCGACAGCGAGGCGTCGTCGGGCAGGTCGCCCATGCGCACCGCCAGGTCGAAGTTCTCGGCCAGCAGGTCCACCCGGCGCGGCGACAGGTCTAGCTCCAGTGTGATGGCTGGGTGCAGCGCGGTGAACGCGGCCAGCGCGTCGGCCAGCAGCAGGTTGGCAAAGTCGCTGGGCATGGACACCCGAAGCCGGCCGCTGGGCAGGGCCTGGCGGTGTTCGGCCAGCGCGGCCACGGCGTCCACCTCGTCGGCCACCTGGCGGGCATGGTCCAGCAGTTGCGAGCCAAATTCGGTCAGCGCCTGGCGCCGGGTGGTGCGCAGCAACAGGCGTTCGCCCAGGCGCTGCTCCAGCAGGCTCAGGCGCCGCGACACAGTGGACTTGGGCAGACCCAGCCGCTGGGCGGCCTGGCTGAAGCTGCCCAGCTCCGCCACGCGGGCAAACACCAGCAGATCGTTCGGGTCGATGGCGCAGGCGGCGGTAGATTGTTCCATAAATGGATCAATTTTATCCATTTCAAGGGATTCCGGCAAAGATTGGCTCAATCTACAGTAGAGCCATCGACGGTTTTGTGTCCCTTTTTTGACTTACCACCCAAGGAGTTCCCCCCATGAAAGTTCTGCAGATCAACGCCAGCGCCCGCCGCGAAGGTGCCAATTCCACCAAGCTCGCCAACACCGTGGTCGAGCGCTTGGTCGCCGCCCACCCCGGCGCCAGCGTCACGCTGCGCGATCTGGCCGTCAACCCGGTGACCATCCTGGACGAGGCTGCGCTGGGCGCCCTGGTCACCGCCGCCGACCAGCGCAGCGCCGAGCAGGCCGCCGTGGTGGCTGAGTACGACGCCCTGATCGCCGAGGTGCAGGCGCACGACGCCATCGTGCTGGGTGTGCCGATGTACAACTTCGGCGTGCCGGTGCAGCTCAAGGCCTGGATCGACGCCATCGCCCGCGCCGGCGTGACCTTCCGCTACACCGCCAATGGCCCCGAGGGCCTGATCCAGGGCAAGACCGTGTACGTGGCCCTGGCCCGTGGCGGCCTGTACCGCAACACCGGCAACGACAGCCAGGTGCCCTACCTGAAGGCGGTGCTGGGTTTCCTGGGCTTGAAGGACGTGCGCTTCATTTACGCCGAAGGCCTGAACATGGGCGCCGAAGCCGCCGCCCAGGGTTTCGCCCAGGCCGAGGCCGATCTGGCCGCCGCGCTGGCATGATGTGAGCCATGAACACCGCCCTCACCCCTGAAGCCGTGGCGCATCCGCGCCGCGTGGAGCAGTTGATCGCCGGGCACCCGACGTCGGACGGCGCCGGCGTGAAGCTGACCCGCGTGCTGACCCAGGATCTGCAGCGCCGGCTGGACCCGTTCCTGATGCTGGACGCCTTCGGCAGCGACAACCCGGACGACTACATCGCCGGCTTCCCGGACCACCCGCACCGCGGCTTCGAGACGGTGACCTACATGATCGCCGGGCGCATGCTGCACCGCGACAGTGCCGGGCACGAGGGCCTGCTGCAAAACGGGGGTGTGCAGTGGATGACGGCCGGCCGCGGCGTGATCCACTCCGAGATCCCGCAGCAGGAGGAGGGCGTGATGGAAGGTTTCCAGCTCTGGCTGAACCTGCCGGGTCGCGACAAGCTGTGCCCGCCGTGGTACCGCGACTTCCAGGCGCAGGACCTGCCGCGTTTCCACACCGATGATGGTGTGGCAGTGACCGTGATAGCCGGTGCCAGCCACGGCGTGACCGGTGCCGTCACGCGCGACGGCACCGAACCTTTGTACCTGGACCTGCACCTGCCGGCCGGCACCCGGTTCGCTCAGGCCGTGCCGGCGGGGCACAATGCCTTTGTGTACGTCTACCGGGGTGCGGTGCGCGTGGGCGGGCAGCCGGTGGCGGTGCAGCGCATGGCGCTGCTGGCCAACGATGCCGATTCAGACGGTGTGTTGATCGAGGCCGATGCGGATGCAAAGGTGTTGTTGATTGCCGGGCGCCCGCTGAACGAGCCGATCGCCCAGTACGGCCCGTTCGTGATGAACACCGAGCAGGAAATCTACCAAGCCATCAGCGATTTCCGGGCGGGTCGGCTGGCCTGAAATCATGGTTTTGTCGCGGGTGGCACGTTCGCCGCTGACGTTGCGTGCCTTGCGCCTCGTCGCGGCGGTGCATGCGCACGGCAGCCTGGGTGCTGCCGCCGAAACGCTGCACCTGTCGGTGTCCACCTTGTCGCGCGCTGCCCAGGCGCTGGAGGCCAAGCTCGGTACCCCATGTTTCGAGCGCGGGCCGCGTGGTATGGTGCCGACACCGGCCGCCATGGTGCTGGTCCGTTGTCACGAGCGTTTGCAGCAGGTGCTGAGCGATCGATGGAACCGGCGCTTGAGTGAAACCATGTTGGCCAGTTTGGTGGCCGTGGCCGAGACTGGCACGGAAACCCAGGCTGCACAGCGTTTGGGCATCAGCCAGCCTGCGGTGCACCAGCGGGTGCGAGCGCTGGAAGGGGTGTTGGGCACGCCTTTGCTGCGCCGTGCCGCTGCCGGTTTGCGCTTGACCGAAGCGGGTGAGCGCTGGCTGTACACCGCCAAATTGGCCTTGAACGAATTGCGTGTGGCCGAGGACGACCTGGCGCACTTGCTCGGCAAGGGCGAGCGTGGCGTGGTTGTTGGGGTGTTGCCCATGGCCAGCACCGGGCTTTTGCCGCAAGCCATGGCGCAGGTATGGGCCGCCGACCCGGCCATGCGCATGACGGTGGAGGATGGCACGTACGACGCCTTGTTGGACCGTTTGCGCTGTGGCGATGTTGACCTGCTGGTGGGCCCTTTGCGTGGAGCCCGTGCTGCGCCCGATGTGACGGAAACCGTGTTGTTTGCCGAGCCCCTGGTGGTCGCCGTGGGGCGTGAGCACCCCTTGGCCGAAAGCCAAGCCCCGCGTACGTTGCGGCAGTTGCTGGGCTGGGCGTGGATTGCGCCCTTGCCCCACACCCCGGCCCGGGTGGGTTTCGATCAACTGTTTGCCGATGCGGGCTTGCAGCCGCCGCGCCCCGCTGCCGAAGCCAACAGCCCCTCGTTGTTGCGGGCGTTGCTCGCCCAAGGGCAGCACTTGGCCTTGGTGTCGCCCTTGCAAATTGCCCAGGAATTGCGAGAGGGTGAGTTGGTCCGGTTACCGCTGGACACCCGCAGTGCGGTGCGCCAGATTGGGGTGGCCGTGCGCCGCCAGGGGCACCTGCCCGAAGGCGGGCAGCGCTTGGTGCAGGTCCTGCTGGCGCTGGCACCACCTGTCGAAAATCCGACTTGATATAAGCAAAATGCAAGGCTTGGGGCACCGATTTCAAGCGGCGTTTCAGGTGGCAGGTCGATA
>CAZGDZ010000164.1:0-5626 GCA_964524855.1 uncultured Macromonas sp. | reverse complement strand
TGAGTCCACCAGACAAGACGAGGCGAGCACTGGCGTTTAGTTGCGGGTGTGACCAATTGAAGGCTGTCCAGTCGAAAGAAACGCCGCCACCACCATAGCCGTGGACGTGGGCGTCCAGCAAAATGGCTTGCGCAGCAGCGTGTTGAGCAGCGTATTTTAGAAGATCGAAGCCAGCGGCGCCATCACCAGTGGGCACTCGCGCCGCGCGGATGTGGGGGCGGCCATGGGCCAGGCATGCTTGCGGGCTTTCATCGCCGTGGAATTGCAGCAGCGCGTTCGGCACGGCCGCTAGGCCTGCCTGCACCTCTTGCGCAGATGCGTTGACGAACAGCAGCACCGGCGTCACGAATGGGGGCAGCAGGCGGGCCAGTTCGCCGGCCCGCTCGGGCGACACGGCGCGCGGACTGGGCGGGTACAGCACAAAGCCGATGGCGTCGGCCCCGGCGTGAACGGCGTGGCGCACGTCGTCTTCACGTGTCAGGCCACAGATTTTGATTCGGGTGCGGTGCATCCTGCGATTATGGCAACCCGGGTCGGGTGGCGCTGGTCAGGGGAGCCAGTCGCTGCCAGGGACTTCTGCGGGCAGGCCCCAGTGGGAGTCGTACACTGGCCCCAGGAAGTACAGGCCGTCGGGTGCAAAAGTGGGGGCGGCCACCTCGCGGCTGCGCGCTTCCCGCACCTCGGCCATCCACTCGGGCGGGCGCAGGCCTTGGCCCACCACCACCAGGCAACCCATGAGGTTGCGGATCATGTGGTGCAGGAAGGCGTTGGCTTCGAAGTCGAAGCGCCAGTAGGCGCCCCGCCGACTGATGTGGATGCGGCGCAGGTGCTTGATGGGTGACAGCGCCTGGCACTGCGCAGCCCGGAACGAGGTGAAATCGTGTTCGCCAATGAGGTGCGCGGCCGCCGCTTCCATGGCCGCCAGGTTCAGTGGGCGAAACACCCAACCCGCGCGACCGGTTTCCAAACTGGGCCGCACCGCAGATTCGAGCAGCACGTAGGCGTAACGCCGCCCGGTCGCGCTGGCGCGGGCGTGGAACGCATCGGGCACCGCGTGGGCCCACTGGACCGCCACGTCCTTGGGCAGGTAGCGGTTGGTGCCGCGCACCCAAGAACCCATGGTGCGCTCTACCTCGGTGTCAAAGTGAACCACTTGGCCCAAGCCGTGCACACCCGCGTCGGTGCGGCCCGCGCACAGGGTGTGCAACGCTGGCACGTCGGCGAACTGCGCCAAGGCGCGCTCCAAGTGGTCTTGCACCGTCTGGCCGCTGGGTTGGCTTTGCCAGCCCTGGTAAGCGCTGCCCAAGTAGCTGATGCCGAGCGCGATCCTCAAAGCGGTCCTGTCAGGCGGCGGCCAAGGTGGTCAGGAGAGCTGGGCCAGGAAGGCCCGTGCGCGGTCCTTCAAAGCACCACTGGCTTCGGCTTCCACTTCTTCGGCCAGCGAGCGCGCGCCATCGGTGTCACCGATCGCTTCAAACTCGCGTGCCAGCGACAGTTTGGTCTCCAGCGGGTCGGTGGTGCCGCCATCGTCCACTTCCAGGCTGGACAGATCGTCCAGACCGTCCAGGGTGTCGTCGGCGGTGCCGGGCGTCGCGGGCTGCTCGGAGGTCGGAGCGTCCAAGTCCAGATCGAGCGACAGTTCCTGCACTTCTTCGGGGAGTTCGCTGGGTGGGGTTTCGGTGGTTGGGCTTGCGTTGTCGCCCAGGTCGAAATCGAACGCGAAATCGTCCAGTTTGGGTGCGTCTTCTTCGGCCACCGGGGGCGGTTGCGTGGTGGTCAGGTCGAGGTCGAAATCCAGGTCAGACTTGGTGGCCGGTGCTTCTTCCGGCTGGGTCAGGTCGAAATCAAAATCCACGTTCTGATCGGCCGTGCTGGGCTCAGCCGCCTGTGGCGCAGGCTCTGGTGCAGCAGCCTCGGGCAGGTCGAAACTCAGGTCGATGTCGGGGGTCGCGGCGGCCGGTGGTTCGATGGGCGCTTCGTCGAACGCGGTCGCCTGCACCGGGGCCTGTGCGGGCGTGCCCCCAAGGTACAGCGCGTTGTCGGGGTCCAGGGTCAGGCCGGTTTCTCGGGCCTGCGCCCATTCTGGGCCTTCACCCAAGGTCAGGTCGTACAGTTCCTGGGCTGCGGCGTTGTAGGCGGGCACATCGGCCCGTTGCGCGTACACCTCCAGCAACTTGGCGCGCACCGCCAGCCGATCGGGGTGCAAGCGCAAGGCTTCGAGCAGGATTTCTTCGGCCTGCTTGTCGCGACCATAGGCCAGATACACATCGGCCTCGGCCACCGGGTCCACGTCGCCACCCGCGTCCAGTTGGCTCGGCGAGTACATCATGGACGATACCGGACCTTCCTCGCTGGTGTCCACAGACTGACCTTCGGCATCGGCAAAGCGGGATTCCTGTGCCTCGTCCGGCGCGTCCTGTGCCTTGCGGCGCTGACGCAAGCGGAGCAGGGCCAGCAGGCCCACCAGAGCCGCCAACCCCCCCGCAGCGGGCGCCACATAGGGCGACGCCAGCAGGTCGTCCACCATGCTGGTGGCGGGTGCGGGTGCGGGTGGCGGGGGTGTGGCGGGCGCCGGCGGTGGCGCGGGTTCGGGTGCCGGTGCGGCAGTCGGTTCGGCCGGTGGGGTGGGGGCCGTTGCTTCCACTGCAGGCGTGGCTGGAGCCGCTTCTTCGGCGGCAGTTGCGCTGGCCGGCGGTGCACCTGCAGGCTGGGTGGCCGCGCTCAATTGTTGCAATTCTTGCAGGTTGCGCGACAACTCGCTGGCGCGTGCAGCGCTGTCTTGTTGCTGGCGCGCTTGCGCAATCTGGATTTCTGCGGCGCCAGCGGCCTCTTTGGACAGGGTCAGCCGATCGGGCGCGGTTTGGCTCGCCTGGCCATCGCGCACCTCGGTTTGGACCGTGCCTGCCGCGCTGCGGCTGGGGGCCTGGGTGTCTTGCGCTGGGGCGGTGGCGGCCAGGCGGCGGCGGTAATCGTTGAAGTCGCGGCTCTGGGCTGCGACCAGCTGCCGAGCCTCTGTGGGGTTGATCGCCGTGACCGCTTCTGCCGTTGGCAAATCCAGCACTACGCCGGCTTTCAATCGGTTCACATTGCCGCCCACGAACGCTTGTGGGTTGTTGCGCAGCAAACCAATCAGCATCTGCTCCAGGCTGGCGTTGGCGGGGCGGTAAGTGGAAGCGATCCGGCCAGCGGTATCGCCGCGGGCGACGGTGATTTGGTTGGTGTCTCCTGCGCTGGGGGCCGGTGCCGCCGTCACGCCAGGACGGCTTTGGGGACGCATCGCTGGCGCGACCGGAGCTGCACTCGGCGAGGCCGATGGGCGAGAGGGCACGGGTGCCGTGGCGGCAGGCGTCGCTGGCAACAGCGGCGCGGGGGCTGGGCGCAAGTTTGGTGGATCAAGGAGTAGCGTGTAGCCGCGCAACAGTTGTCCGTTGGCCCAACTGGCCTGCACCACCAAATCCAGGAATGGCTCGTTGACCACGCGGCTGCTGCGCAAGCGCACCACGCTGCGCCCATCGGGGCGTTTGATGAGTTCAAACGTGACATCGCCCAACAGCGGGTTGTATTCCATGCTGGCAGCACGGAATCGTTCCAACGGCGCGACCGTCACTTGCAGCGATGCCGCTTCGTCGTCTGTGATGCTGGGCACGTCGATTTCGGCCCGCAAAGGCTCACCCAGCAAGGACTGCACCGATACCCGGCCCAGCGCCAAAGCCCATGCATTGCCCGCTGTCAGCACGCTCAACAGCGCCACGGCGCCAGCCACGGTGCTCAAGCTCCAACGCCGCTCGCCCGCTGGGCTGGCCAATGACTTTGACGGGTCATAGGAATGGCGTGGGGGATATTGCACAGGAGTCCTTACCATGGTTTGCGAGAAATCACCATAACATCAATGGCTTATGGTGACAAGCTCAGAAGCCGCGCGAGCGCTGAAGGCGGCCGGTCAAACATTCGCATGTCGCTCTTGTTGTCGCGAAAGCGCCACAACAAGAGCGGACATCACTTAGGGCAAGACTATACCCTCAAGCGTCCAGCAAAATGCGCAACATGCGACGCAGCGGTTCCGCTGCGCCCCCCAGCAGTTGGTCGCCGATGACGAAGGCCGACACGTACTCGGGGCCCATGTTGAGCTTGCGCACCCGGCCCACACCCACTTCCAGGCCGCCGGTAATGGCGGCCGGCGTCAGTTCCTTGACGGTGATGGCGCGGTCGTTAGGCACCCACTTCACCCAGGGGTTGCCGCTCTTGATGATGGACTCGACCTCTTCGAGGGGCAGGTCTTTCTTGAGCTTGAGTGTCAGCGCAAGGCTGTGGCAGCGCATGGCGCCGATGCGCACGCACAGACCGTCCACCGGAATGGTGCTTTCGGTGCCCAGGATCTTGTTGACTTCGGCCTGGCCTTTCCATTCTTCCTTGGATTGGCCGTTGGGCAGCTGCACGTCGATCCAGGGGATCAGACCGCCGGCCAGCGGGGCGCCGAAGAATTCGGTCGGCACGTCTTCGCGGATGGTCTTGGCGACTTTGCGGTCGATCTCCAGGATGGCGGAAGCCGGGGTGGCCAGTTCATCGGCCACCGCGCCGTGCACCACGCCCATGCCTTTGAGCAGTTCACGCATGTGGTTGGCGCCGCCGCCAGAAGCCGCCTGGTAGGTCATGGAGCTGACCCATTCCACCAGCCCTTCACGGAACAGCCCGCCCAAGCCCATCAGCAGGATGGAGTTGGTGCAGTTGCCGCCGATCCAGTTCTTGCCGCCAGCTGCCAGGGACTTGCGGATCAGGCCTTCGTTGACCGGGTCCAGGATGATGACGGCGTCGGACTCCATGCGCAGCGACGAGGCGGCGTCGATCCAGTGGCCCTGCCAGCCGCTGGCGCGCAGCTTGGGGAACACCTCTTTGGTGTAGTCGCCACCCTGGCAGGTGATCACAATGTCGCACTTGGCCAGCGCCGCGATGTCGTTCGCGTCCTGCAGCGTCTGGTGTGCCTTGGCCATCGCCGGGGCGGGGCCGCCGGTGTTGGACGTGGAAAAGAAAATGGGTTCGATGTGTGCGAAATCGCCCTCGGCGACCATGCGATCCATCAATACCGAGCCGACCATGCCGCGCCAGCCGACCAGACCTACCAACTTGCTCATGTCAAACGCCCTTTCAAGTGAAACAAAAACGGTCCAGACCAGACCTGTTTGCCCCGGCTCGTCTGGGCCAGGGAGGGCGCACGACGATACCGGAGCCGATCAGCTCTTAATAATGGTCGTGGTTTTGGTGGTGATTGCGCGCACAGCCACGCCTGCCTGGGCGGCAGTAGCGGTGTTCAGGGCGAACGGGCGAGCGGCAAACATGCCAAGATTGTAATGCATGCGGGCTTGCCCATGGCTGACAAGCCCGCTGCGTGGTTCAAGCCAGTGCCTGCACCACCGCATCCCCCATTTGAGCGGTGCCCACGCGGGTGGTGCCTTCGCTGTAAATGTCGGGCGTGCGCAGGCCTTGGGCCAGCACTTTTTGCACCGCCGCTTCGATGCGGTCGGCCGCTTCGGGTTGGTTCAGGCTGAAGCGCAGCATCATGGCCGCGCTCAGGATGGTCGCCAGCGGGTTGGCCACGCCTTTGCCCGCGATGTCGGGCGCGCTGCCGTGG
>CAZGDZ010000163.1:0-5638 GCA_964524855.1 uncultured Macromonas sp. | reverse complement strand
TTGTGGAGCGATCCCGGGAGGATCGCCATGACTAAAAACTTAGAGTTTTTGTAGAAATACTTGCAGGGGGCGGAGGTGGGTACTTTTCTGTTTGGGTTGGGCATCTTGGTGGTTGTCGCCGCTATTCCCCTTCTGATCACGAAATTCGTGGTTGATGCCACGGAGCGCGATCTTGCACGTTACCAAGCTGAAACGGCTGGGCAATTTGTCCGGGAAAGCTGGTACTGGGCGGCAGCCAAATCTGGTTTGTATTTCGCAGTCGTCGGATCGCTGTTAGGGGTGCTGCCTTTTACGGTTATGGCTGCTTATGCTCCGCTCGGTCCCTTAAGTGTGATTGATGTATTCGCGGGGACTATGGTGTTCTACCTCTTCGCATTGGTCTTCGGTGGTGGTATGGCCTTTGTGGCAGGTGTCGGCTTCGGTCTCGCTATATGGGGATTCGGTGCGGTGGCTTGGTGGGGCAGGGCATTGCTGGGAGGGTTGCTGGGTTTTTTCGCAGGCATCTTGGTGTTTGGGACAGGTACGCCAGGCTGGTGGGTCGCGCTGTTGTGGTATGCCCCTCCGGGTGCTCTCTGTGGCGTGTGTATCGTTGGATATTTCTAGCGGCTCGGTCGACACCGCAAGCTTTCTGACCGGGTTTGAGCTTGGCGCGAGTGGTGCGGGCGCCTCGCCTGAAGGGGGTGCACGGCTGCAGGCAAGGCGGTCCATCGGTAAGTGCTTGGTAAGCCGTCCGCGCGCACAATAGGGGGTACTGGCATGCATGGGTGGAGTTCCTGTTTGCCGGTACCACGAGGAGGCAAACCATGAACCAGGCGCTGGTGTCCCAACGCCTGCTGGCGCTGTTTTTCGCTGGTGGGCTGTTGTTCAACTTTCCACTCATCGCCCTTTGGGACCGCGATGTGCAGTGGTTCGGCCTGCCGCTGTTTCCGCTGGCGCTTTTCATCGTGTGGGGGATCTTGATAGCGCTGCTGGCCTGGATAGTCGAGCGCCAGCCGGAGTGAAGTTGCCGTGTCTGCGCTGCTGGTCGTCTCGGTCTCTTTTGCCTACCTGCTGCTGCTGTTCGCGGTGGCGTACTGGGGCGACCGGCGTGCCGCCCAAGGGCGTTCGGTCATCGGCAGCGCATGGGTGTATGCCTTGTCCATGGCGGTGTATTGCACCGCCTGGACTTACTTCGGCAGCGTGGGGCGGGCGGCCAGCTCGGGGGTGTGGTTCCTGCCCATTTACCTGGGGCCCATGCTGGCGATGATTCTCGCCTGGCTGGTGGTGCGCAAGATGATCCGCATCGCCAAGACTTACCGCATCACCTCCATCGCGGACTTCATTTCCAGCCGCTACGGCAAAAGCCCGGTGCTGGCGGGCGCCGTCACCTTGATCACGGTGGTGGGTATCGTGCCTTACATCGCTTTGCAGCTCAAAGGCATTGCGGTGGCGTTTGCGGTGCTGACGACGCCGCTGGACCAGCCTTTTGCCGGCGCTCAGGCCTGGTGGCAAGACAGCACGTTCTATCTGGCGCTGGTGTTGGCGGGCTTCACCATGGTGTTCGGCGCACGGCACCTGGACAGCACCGAGCGCCACGAAGGCATGGTGGCGGCCATTGCGTTTGAGTCGGTGGTCAAGTTGCTGGCGTTTTTGGCGGTGGGGCTGTTCGTGTCTTATGGCCTCTTCAACGGCGTCGGGGACATTTTTCAGCGGGCCCAGGCCGTGCCCGAGCTGCGGCGTTTGCTGGAATTCGGGCAGCAGCAGAATTTTGCCTACGCCCAATGGTTTGGCATGACGGTGCTTGCCATGTTGTCGGTCATCTTGTTGCCCCGCCAGTTTCAAGTGATGGTGGTGGAAAACGTGGACGAGCGCCACCTGCGGCGAGCGGCCTGGGTGTTTCCGCTGTACCTGCTGCTCATCAACCTGTTCGTGTTGCCGATCGCGCTGGGAGGGCTGCTGCATTTTGGCCCTGGCTCGTTGAACCCGGAAACCTTTGTGCTGTCCTTGCCCTTGTCTCAAGGTTGGCACGCGCTGACCTTGCTCGCCTTTGTGGGCGGCTTGTCGGCTGCCACGGGCATGGTCATCGTGGAGGCGATTGCGGTGTCCACCATGGTGTGCAACGATCTGGTCATGCCGGTGCTGTTGCGCACCCAACGTTGGGTGCATGCGCAGGGCAGCGACCTCACGCGGTTGTTGCTCAACATCCGCCGCGCTGCCATTTTGCTGATCCTGTTGTTGGGCTACCTGTATTACCACCTGGCCGGTGAGGCGTATGCGCTGGTCAGCATTGGGCTCATCAGCTTTGCAGCGGTGGCGCAGTTTGGCCCGGCGTTGCTGGGCGGCATGTATTGGAAAGGCGGTACCCGCCAAGGCGCCATGGCGGGGCTGTTGCTCGGGTTTGCGGTGTGGGCTTACACGCTGATGCTGCCTTCGCTGGCCAAATCGGGCTGGATGCCGGACGCCTTTTTGCAGGAAGGGCTCTGGGGCTGGACCTGGCTGCGCCCAGAGGCCCTGCTGGGCATGCGCGGGCTGGACAACCTGACACACTCGCTGTTCTGGAGCCTGCTGTTCAACGCGGGGGCTTACGTGGTGGTGTCGTTGTGGCGCACACCTTCGGCGCAGGAAACCAGCCAGGCCTTGCTGTTTGTGGACGTGTTTGACCGCACCAGTGCCGCCCGCCCGGTGTTCTGGCGCGGCCAGGCCAGCGTGGCGGACCTGTTGCCTTTGGCCGCACGCTTTTTGGGCGCCGACAAGGCCCGTACCTGTTTCGAGATCTATGCCCGCCAGAGCGGCGTGGCGTCGGTGGACAAGCTGCAAGCCGACGCACGGCTGGTGCAGTTTGTGGAAACCTTGCTGGCCGGGGCCATTGGCAGCGCGTCGGCGCGGGTCATGGTGGCGTCCGTGGTCAAAGAAGACGCGCTCAACCTCGACGAGGTGATGGAAATCCTGGACGAGGCGAACCGCCTGCGCCTGCATTCCCACGAGCTGGAGGAAAAGTCCCGCTCGCTGGAACAGGCCACCGCCGAATTGCGCGCTGCCAACGAGCAACTTCAAAGCCTGGACCGCTTGAAGGACGATTTCATGTCGTCGGTGACGCACGAATTGCGCACGCCTTTGACTTCGATCAGGGCTTTGTCCGAGCTGATGCGGGACGATCCGGACATGAGCATCGCACAGCGGCAGCAATTTCTCGACATCGTGGTGGCCGAGACCGAGCGCCTGAGCCGCCTGGTCAACCAGGTGCTGGACATGGCCAAAATCGAGTCCGGCCACGTCGAATGGCACGACAGCGACCTGGATCTGGTGGCGCTGGTGCGCCATTCGGTGCAAACCACGGCCGAACTGCTGCGCGAAAAAGGCGCGCAGGTGGCGTTGGACCTGCCGCCTGAAAGTGTGGTGGTGCGCGCCGATGCAGACCGGCTGACCCAGGTCATGCTCAACCTGCTGTCCAACGCAGCCAAGTTTGTGCCGCAAGGGCAGGGTCAGGTGTCGGTGCGGCTGCGGCGGGTGGACCAGCAGGCCGTGGTCGAAGTGCAAGACAACGGCCCCGGCGTCCCCGCCGACGAACACCAACTCGTGTTTGAAAAATTCCGACAAGGTGGCGACAGCCTCAACCGCCCGCAAGGGACCGGTCTGGGTCTGCCAATCAGCCGCCACATCATTGAACATTTCGGGGGGCGCATGTGGCTGCAGGCTACGCCAGGCGAGGGTGCCTGCTTTGCCTTTAGCCTGCCCCTGCCGAATCCCCAGGAGATCACCCCATGACAGCCACCGTACTGATCGCTGACGACGAGCCCAACATCCTGATTTCGCTGGAGTTCTTGCTTAAACGCGAGGGCTACGACGTCAAGCTGGCCCGCGATGGGCAGGAAGCCATCGACGCCATCGTGGCGCACCGGCCAGACTTGGTGCTGCTCGACGTGATGATGCCCCGCAAAACCGGGTTTGACGTGTGTCAGGAGGTGCGTGCGCTGGAGGCGGTGAAGGACACCCGCATCCTCATGCTGACCGCCAAAGGGCGCGACACGGATGTGGCCAAGGGCTTGGCACTGGGCGCCAATGCCTACATGACCAAACCTTTTTCCACCAAAGAGTTGGTGGACAAGGTGCGCGGCTTGCTGGAGGGCGAAGCGTGAGTCGTGCCCGGCGGCCCGACCGCCGAGTATGGGGGCTGCTGATCGCTGGTGGCGTGGCTCTGGGGGCATGGTTGGTGCTAGGGTTGTGGTTGGTGGCCGCCACGCTGGATGCCGAGCCGCGCGAACTGTTCCTAGGCATGGTGTTGGAACGCGCTGTCTTGTGGGTGCTGTTGTGGTTGGGCGGTGTGGTGTGCGTGGCCTGGGTGTTGCAGCATTGGTTC
Organism: uncultured Macromonas sp.; assembly: GCA_964524855.1. Classification (GTDB taxonomy): domain Bacteria; phylum Pseudomonadota; class Gammaproteobacteria; order Burkholderiales; family Burkholderiaceae_C; genus CAZGDZ01. The sequence continues at coordinate 1,302 of CAZGDZ010000163.1, read as the reverse complement.
CGCTACTGGGTGCTGCCATCGGCCCAGTTGGTGGAGCATGCGCAGGTTTTCCTTACCTCCGACGTGGCTCGCGATTTGCCGCAGGAAGGCAACCGCGAAACCCGGGCCTTGACCGAGTTGATCAACCAACTGGTTCGCCAGCGCGAAACCCTGCGTGCTGACATGAGCGCCAAGGTGCGCGAAGCGGCGCAGGGCATCGAGCAGGAAAAGTCGCGGCTGGCGGCGTTGATGTCGGAACTCACGCAAAGCGTGGTGGTGTGCAACTTGGACGGCCGCATCCTGCTCTACAACAGCCGTGCGCGCATGCAGTTTCGCGCCCTGTCCAGCGCGCCACGTCTGGCCGATGGGGCAGAACTGATCGGGTTGGGACGCTCCATCTACACCGTGTTCGACCGCCAATTGGTGGCGCACGCGCTGGAAAGCGTGCAGCAGCGCTTGCGGCGTGGTGCGGCCAACCCGGCTGCCCAGTTCGTCACCACCACCCGTGCCGGCCAGTTGTTGCGGGTGCAAATGGCGCCAGTGCGCCAGGTACAAGACGGTGGCGAGCCTGCACCTTTGGCTTTGGCCGGTTTTGTGCTGATGCTGGACAACATCACCCGAGACTTCGAGGAGGAGGCCGCCCGCGACCGCCTGTTGCTGGGGCTGACCGAAGGGAGTCGAGCTTCGCTGGGCAACATCCAGGCGGCGGTGGAAATGCTGGACTACCCGGACTTGGAGCCCGCCATGCGCGAGCGCTTTCTGGGCGTGGTGCGCGAGGAGGTGCGCACCATGGGCCAACGCTTGCAGCAACTCGTGCAGGATTCCACCGCTGGACTCAAAACCCGCTGGCCGATGGAAGACATGCTGGGCGCCGATCTGGTGACGGCCGCCGCGCAACGTATTGAGGAAGCGGCGGGCTTACCGCTGCAAGACTGCGAGGTCGATCCCGCGCTGTGGTTGCGGGTCGAGAGTTTTTCGATGCTGCAGGTGCTTGTTTACCTGTCGGCACGCTTGAAGGACGAGTTTGGCATCCGCTTTGTGCGCTTGCGCCTGCAGCCTTCGGGGCAGGGGGGTGATAAGGCTCAACTCGATCTCATCTGGACCGGGCAGGCCATCAGCACCGAAACCGTGATGGGATGGGAGATGGACAGCATGCGGGTGGGGCAAGACGTGTCGGCCCTGTCGGTGCGCGATGTGGTCGAGCGTCACGGGGGTGCCTTCTGGTTCGAACGCGAGCGGGCCAGCCACCAGGCGTTTTTCCGTTTCCTGCTGCCCTTGGCCCAGCCACAGGAGCAACTGGACGCCGCCGATGTGATGCGCAAC
>CAZGDZ010000162.1:0-5655 GCA_964524855.1 uncultured Macromonas sp. | reverse complement strand
CGTCGAAGTTCTTCGAGGTGCAGAAGTACCTGACCGTGACCAACCACGTCTACAGCCCGTGGATCGTTACCGTGAGCAAGAAATGGTGGGACGGCCTGAGCAAGGACGAGCAGAAGGTGTTGCTGGACGCCGCCAGAAAGAGCCGTGACTTCGAGCGCCAGGACACCCGTGCCGAAGCCGCCAAAGCTCTGGCAGACCTCAAGGCCAAAGGCATGCAGGTCAACGAGTTGAGCCCCGCCGAGGCCAACCGCATGCGCGACCGTCTGACCCGCATCAACGCTGCCATCGCCACCGAGGTGGGGATGGACCTGTGGAAAGAAACCCAGGCCGCAGTGGCCCAGGCCCGCGCGGGCAAGTGAATGTTGCGCTCACGCCAGGCGGCCTGCCGCCTGGCGCAGCAGTTGCATTAACGCGGCGCTCACCTGGCTTGGAGGGCGTCCTTTCGCGGTGATGATGCCGTAGGGGTTGAGCCGGTGGTGGATGTCGCAGTTCAGACACGCCAGCAGGCCATGTGACTGGTACTTCAGTGCCACCTCGGTCGGGATCACCGCCACCATGTCCGACTGTACCAGCAGGTTGGTGGTGGTGAGGATGGACGATGTCTCGATCGGTGCTCGGGGCGGCTGGATCTGCCGGCTGCGGAACTCCTGCTCCAGCACGTCGCGCATCGGGCTGCCCTGGGGCTGCAAAATCCAGGGGTACTGCGTCAATTCCGCCAGGCTCACGCTGTCGCGGTGGGCCAGCGGGTGCTGGGGCGCGCTCACGATGGACAGCGCCTCTTCCGCGATGGCCTCGAACCCGAAGTGCTGGCCATCAAAGTCCGGAATGCGGCCCACCACCAGGTCCATTTCCCCGCGTCGCAGGGCGTCTGTCAGGCGGTCGCTGGTATCCACCGTGATTTCGATCGCCAGCAGCGGATAGAGCCGCTTGAGCTCGATCAGTGCCTGCGACAGCAGCGCGGGCGATGCCGCCATGATGGTCCCCACCACCAGCTTGCCCACACTGCCCAGTTCGATCTGTGCCAGCTCCCGCGTCAGGGCCGAGAGGTTGCCCTGGATGCCCTGGCAATACTCCAGCACGCGCCGGCCGGCGTCATTGAAACGCAGGTTGCGCCCCACCCGCTCGAACAGCGCCTGTTGCAGCGCGTCTTCCAGTTCTTGCAGCATCTTGCTCGCCGCCGGCTGGGTCATGCCCAGTTCAGCAGCGGCGGCTCGCAGCGTGCCGAGCCGCCCCACGGCCAGGAGTAGCGACAACTGCCGCATGCGCAAGCGGTTCAGCAATTGGGGAGTGGAGAGGGTGCTCACAATCGATAACCTCAGGATATCAATACTTGCCAAAGATTCAATATACGGCAAGTGTAGCGACCCCTACTATTCGTTCATCGGTGCTGCCGATGCCTTGAATACCCGCCCACTGAGGACCCACACAGGAGACAACCATGAAGAAGCTGCTATCCCTCGTTGCTGCCACGTCCGTGCTGGCACTGACCGCCACCGCCGCTGTGGCCCAGGACTGGCCCCAGCGCCCGCTGAAGATGTTGGTTGGTTCGTCGCCCGGCGGTGGCACCGACGCCATGGCCCGCGCCGTGGCCGAAAAGCTGGGCCCGGCGCTCAAGACCACGGTGGTGGTGGAAAACCGCCCTGGCGCCTCCAACACCCTGGCCGCAGACGTGACTGCGAAGTCCACAGACGGCCACACCATGGTGATGGGCGTGTCCACCGCCCACGGCATTGCCCCGCATTTGCTCAAGCTCAACTACGACAGCAACAAAGACCTGGTGCCGGTGGTGTTTGTGGGCGCGGTGCCCAACGTGCTGGTGGCCAACAAGGCACTGCCGGTGCAGAACGTGGCGGACTTGGTCAAGCTGGCCAAGGCACAGGCGGGCAAAATCAACTACGCCAGCAGCGGCGCGGGCAGCACGCAGCACATTGCGGCCGAAATCTTCAAGGACGTGGCCGGTGTTGAGATGGCGCACATCCCCTACCGCGGCAGCGCGCCGGCCTTGATGGACCTGATCGGTGGCCGGGTGGAAATGAGTTTCGACACCCTGCCTTCGGTGATGGGACACATCAAGAGCGGCGCGATCAAACCCCTGGCGGTGGCCGCCGCCAAGCGCAATCCCCAAATTCCGGACGTGCCCACGATGGAGGAAGCCGGCCTGAAGGGCGTGGAAATGAGCGCCTGGTACGGCATCTACATGCCCGCATCCACGCCGAAGGCGGTGCAGGAACGGGTCCACGCCGAGGTCAACAAAATCCTGGCGATGCCCGACACCCGGGCCCGTCTGGAGGCCATTGGCGCCGACATCACCCCAATGCCGCAGGCCCAGTTCATGGCTTTTCACGAAGCCGAATTCAAACGCTACGGCGACCTGATTCGCCGCAAAAACATCACCCTGGAGTGAACATGTCTGTACCCCACCCTCGTCCCGTGGTTGCGCTGACGTTGGGCGACCCGGCCGGGATCGGTCCCGAGTTGATCGCCCGCCTGCTGGCGCTGCCCGACACCCATGCCCGTGCCAATGTGGTGCTGATCGGTGACCCCTGGCTGTGGGCCCAAGGCCAGCAGGTGGCTGGCGTGGCGGTGGCCACCGACCCCGTGGCCTCGCTGGACCAGGTCCGGGCCCGCCCCGACACGGGCCGGGCCGCCTTCGTGGCCATGGACACGGTGCGCCCCGAGGACGTGACCGTGGGACAGGTGGGGGCGGCGGGCGGGCGCAGTGTGCTGCAGGTGCTCAACCGGGCCATGGACGCCACGCTCGCCGGCCACGTGGACGCGATCTGTTTTGCCCCGCTGAACAAGCAGGCGATGAAGATTGGCGGCCTGCGCCACGAAGACGAATTGCACCACTTCGCCGAGTACCTGAAGGTGGACGGCTACTTCTGCGAGTTCAACACCCTCAACGGTTTGTGGACCTCGCGCGTGTCGTCGCACATCCCCCTGAAGGACGCGGCCGCCTGCCTGAGCGTGGAGCGCATCCAGTCGGCCGCGCGGTTGATTTACCGCTCCTTGCAGGCCAACGGTGTGGCGCAACCCCGCGTGGCCGTGGCGGCATTCAACCCGCACGGCGGCGACGGTGGGGTGTGTGGTCGGGAAGAGATCGACATCATCGCCCCGGCCGTGGTGGGCTTGAACGCCGAAGGGCTGCCGGTGCAGGGGCCGTTCCCGGCCGACACCATCTTTCTGAAGGCGCGCGATGGCGAACTCGATGCGATCGTGACCATGTACCACGACCAGGGGCAAATCGCCATCAAGTTGCTGGGGTTCTCCAAGGGCGTCACGGTGCAGGGCGGTCTGCCCATTCCGATCACCACCCCCGCCCACGGCACCGCTTACGACATTGCCGGCCAGGGCCGGGCCAACGTCAGCGCCACCGAACAAGCCTTTTTGATCGCCTGCCGCATGGGAGCGGCAGCGCACACCGCCTGAAAGTTGTCATCATGAAAATCAAATCCGTCCGCGCCCGCGTCTTCGAGTGGAACGGCCCGACCGTGCCGCCGCAGGGCAACTTCTGCTCCAACGCGATGGACCTGCTCTATTCCAAGAGCGAAACCATGAGCACCTTCCGCTTCCATTCGTGGACGGTGGTGGAGGTGGAGACCGACGACGGCATCATCGGTCTTGGCAACGTGGCGCTGGCACCCAAGATCGCCAAGGCCATCATCGACGAGTACTTGGCGCCGCTGGTGCTGGGCCAAGACCCGTGGGACTACGAATACCTGTGGCAGCGCATGTACCGCGCCACCCACGCCTGGGGTCGCAAGGGCGTGACCATGGCCGCCATCTCGGCGGTGGATTTGGCCATTTGGGACATCCTGGGCAAGTCGGTCAACAAGCCGGTGTTCAAGCTGCTGGGCGGGCGTACCAAGGAAAAAATCCCTTGCTACTACAGCAAGCTCTACCGCACCGACCTCAAGGCCATGCAGGAAGAGGCGCAGAAGTTCAAGGACCAGGGCTTCAAGGCCTTCAAGATGCGCTTCGGCTATGGCCCGGCCCACGGCCAGCAGGGCGTGACCGAGAACCTGAAATCGGTGGAGGCGGTGCGCGAAGTCATTGGCTACGAGAACGACCTGATGCTGGAGTGCTACATGGGCTGGAACCTGGAGTACGCCAAGCGCATCCTCACCAAGCTGGAGAAGTTCGAGCCGCGCTGGCTGGAGGAGCCGGTGATTGCCGATGACATCGACGGTTACGCCGAACTCAACCAGCTCACCAGCATCCCCATCTCGGGCGGTGAACACGAGTTCAGCCTGTACGGCTTCAAGCAACTGCTCGACAAAAAGGCGGTGAGCGTGGTGCAGTACGACACCAACCGCGTGGGCGGCATCACCGCCGCGCACAAGATCAACGCCTTGTGCGAGGCCTACAGCGTGCCGGTCATTCCGCACGCCGGCCAAATGCACAACTACCACCTGACCATGAGCACGCTCGCGTCGCCCATGGCCGAGTACTTCCCCATCTTCGACGTGGAAGTGGGCAACGAGCTGTTCTGGTACATCTTCGACGGTGAACCCATCGCCGAAAACGGTTTCCTGGACCTGCGCGACGACGTGCCTGGCCTGGGCCTGACCCTGAAGCGCGACTACCTCGACCAGTTCCATATCATCGAGTGAGGCGCGCCATGCAACGACGTTACACGGGCGTGTTCCCGGTGGTGCCCACCACCTTCCACGAAGACGGCACGCTGGACCTGGAGAGCCAGAAGCGCTGCCTCGATTTCATGATCGACGCCGGCTCCAACGGGCTGTGCATCCTGGCCAACTTCTCTGAGCAGTTCTCGCTGTCGGACGAAGAGCGCGAAGTCATCACCCGCACCGCGCTGGAACACGTCGCTGGCCGCGTGCCGGTGATCGTGACCACCACCCACTACGGCACCCGCGTCTGCGCCGAACGCAGCCGCCGCGCGCAAGACATGGGTGCTGCCATGGTCATGGTGATGCCGCCCTACCACGGCGCCACCTTCCGCGTGCCCGAGGCACAGATCTACGAGTTCTACGCCCGCCTGTCCGACGCGATCGACATTCCCATCATGGTGCAGGACGCACCCGCCAGCGGCACAGTGCTCTCAGCCCCGTTCCTGGCGCGCATGGCGAAAGAGATCGAGCACCTCGCCTACTTCAAGATCGAGACCGCAGGCGCGGCCAGCAAGCTGCGCGAGCTGATCCGCCTGGGCGGCGACGCCATCGAAGGCCCGTGGGACGGCGAAGAAGCCATCACCCTGCTGGCAGACCTGGATGCGGGTGCCACCGGCGCCATGACCGGCGGCGCCTTCCCCGACGGCATCCGCACCATCATCGACCCCTACCTGGCCGGTGACCGCGAAGCCGCCGTGGCGGCGTATGCCAAGTGGCTGCCACTGATCAACGTGGAAAACCGCCAGGGCGGCATCCTGACCGCCAAGGCGCTGATGAAGGCCGGCGGCGTGATTGCTTGCGAGGCAGGGCGCCACCCATTCCCACCCATGCACCCCGAGGTGCGTGCGGGTGTGCTGGACGCTGCAAAGCGCCTGGACCCGATGGTGCTGCGCTGGGGCTGCTGAGATGATCCACGCCAATTACATCGCCGGCGAATGGCTCGTCGGCGGCGCAGCCGCGCCCAACCTCAACCCCTCCGACCTCTCCGACGTGGTGGGCGAGTTCGCCTTGGGCGACGCTG
>CAZGDZ010000161.1:0-5686 GCA_964524855.1 uncultured Macromonas sp. | reverse complement strand
TGGGCGGCTATGGCGTGGTGAGCGACTTTCCGGTGGAACGCATCTACCGCGACGTGCGCGTGTGCCAGATTTACGAAGGCACCAGCGACGTGCAGAAGATCCTGATTCAGCGGGCGCTGTAACCCAATTGGCGTGCGCCGCTGGAATCGCTGCCGTCCAGCCGGAACACACCCACCACTTGGGCCAGCTTGGCGGCCTGGTTCTTCAGGCTTTCGGCGGCGGCGGCGCTTTCTTCAACCAAGGCTGCGTTTTGTTGGGTCACCGAGTCCAGTTGCGACACGGCTTCACCCACCTGCCCAATGCCGGACGCCTGTTCCTGGCTGGCGGCGGTGATTTCGTTGATCAGGTCGTTCACGCGCCGCACCTGTTCCACGATGCCGTTCACGCTGTCGCCCGCCTGGGCCACCAACTGGGTGCCGCTGTGCACCCGGTCCACGCTGGCGGTGATCAAGTCCTTGATTTCTTTCGCGGCCGAGGCGCTGCGCTGCGCCAGGCTGCGCACCTCGCCGGCCACCACCGCAAAACCGCGCCCCTGCTCGCCCGCGCGGGCCGCTTCCACGGCGGCGTTCAGCGCCAGGATGTTGGTCTGGAACGCGATGCCGTCGATCACGCTGATGATGTCGGCGATGCGGTTGGAGCTCTGGCTGATCTCCGTCATCGTCGCCACCACCTGGCGCATCACCTCGCCGCCTGCCTGGGCGGACTGGGTGGCGCTGTGGGCCAGTTGGCTGGCTTGGCGAGCGGTGTCTGCGTTCTGGTGGACGGTGCTGGTCAACTCCTCCATGGACGCGGCGGTTTCCTCCAGGTTGGAGGCCTGGGTTTCGGTGCGTTGTGACAGGTCGGCCGTGCCCACCGCAATCTGCTCGGCACCGGTGGCCACGCCGTCGCTGCTCTGGCGCACTTCGTGGACCACCCGGGCCAGGCTGGCGTTCATGGTGCCCAGCGCGGTCAGCAGTTCGCCCACTTCGTCGCGGCTTTGGGCTTGGATGCGGGTGCTCAAGTCCCCGGAGGAAATGGCTTGCGCCACTTGCAGGGCTTGACTCATGCCTAGGTGGGTGGCGCGGCTGACGGCCACCATCACCCAAATGCCCAGGCCGGCGGTCAGCGCGATCACCGCCGAAATCAAAGCCAATTGGCGGGTGTTGTCGGCCACGCGCTCGTTCAGCACCGTGTCCAGCACCTGGAAGGCGCGTTCAATCACCGCGAACTGCTCGTCAATGGCGCGGGTGGTTTGGGCGAAGTATTCGCCCGAGGCGAAGGTGAGTTCGCTCGCGTTGATGATCTGCTGCTGGGCCAACTGAACGGCCGCTTCCGCAGAGGCCTGAGCCGTTTGCTGGCTGTTGCCCATGGCTTCTTGCACCCGGTCGTCGTTCTGAGCGGCGCGGCCCAGCTCTTTGCCAGCGGCGCGCAAGCTCATCTGGGCACCGGTGGCAATCGCGTTCAGTCGCGCCAGTTCGTCCGGCTGGGCGCTACCACGGGACAGGTACAAGGCGCCCAGAGCCCGCATCTGGCCCAGGTTTTCGGTGGTGTTGGGCAGGTAGTTGAACACCGCGCTGATCAGGTGGAAGGAACCGGCCTCCGGGTCGCGCGCCAGGCCCGAGACGACGGTGATTTCGTCCAGTGCCTCCAGTTGCGCAGCAATCAGTTCGGTGTGCCGCTTGAAGCTTTCTGGGCCCGGAATGCTGCGGTTGGCCACCGCGTCGGACAAACCCTGCCAGCTTTTCAGGGCGACCGAGATGTGCTGGTTCAGCGCCTCATGGCGCAGACGCTCCACCGCTTGCCGCGCGGCATCGAATGCCTGGGTCACTTCGCCTTGGCGTGCTTGGCGGGTGGCCGCCATGGATTCGTTGCCGCCCAACACGCCGGCCGACAGGCCCCGGTGCTGCTGGGTGAGTTGAATCAACTTGAGCATGGCCGCCGCAGGTGCCATCCCAGCCGCCTCGCTACGGGTCGCCTGCAGGTTGGACAGGTTGTTGCGCACGGTCAGGGTGGCGGGAATCGCCACCATCAACACGGCCAAGAGCCCGATCAACCCAAATTTTTGGCTGAGTTTGAGGTTGCGTATCAATGTCTGCATGGTCCTGCCCTTTTGAAATACCTTGGTTCCATCATATAACCGTGCGGTGACTTCAGGTTTGATGTCCGACAAGACGAGGCCGATTTGTACCGAGGCCGAAATCGCCGCAATGACCGATGCATGGGCATAATCGCCCCATGCACACGCCTTCAACCCTTGTTCCTGGCGATCCGGTCCGCCGTGCATCGCTGCAGTGCGGTTTGGCTCTGGCCGCTTGGCTGTGTGCAGGCGCTTGGCGCCATGCCCACGCGCTGGACCTCGCCAGTCTGTCCAACACCGATGCCAGTGCCGGCGTGAAAACCGCGCTGGAGCGGGGTGCGCTGGCGGCCATTGGCCTGCTGGGCCGTACCGATGGCTTTTTGGGCAACCCCCAGGTGCGCATTCCCTTGCCCGGCTACCTGGACGACGCGGCCAAGCTGATGCGCACCTTCGGCCAGGGCGCGCGGGTGGACGAACTCGTCACCGCCATGAACCGGGCGGCGGAAGCGGCGGTGCCCATGGGCAAAGAGGTGCTGGTGCAGGCGGTGCGCGGCATGACGGTGACCGATGCCAAAAACATCCTGACCGGGGGCGACACCTCGGTGACCGATTTTTTTGCCACCAAGACGCGCGAGCCGCTGACTGGCCGCTTCCTGCCCATCGTGACCCAGGCGACCGATCAGGTCGCGTTGGCCCAGAAATACAACGACTTTGCCGGTCGTGCCAGCCGCTATGGCCTGGTTCGCCCGCAGGACGCCAACCTGCAACATTATGTCACCGGCAAGACGCTGGACGGGTTGTTCCTGGTCATTGGCGAGGAAGAGCGCAAGATTCGCCAGGACCCGGTGGGCACTGGGAGCCAGATCCTGCAAAAAGTTTTTGGCGCGTTGAAGTAACTCATGAACATCATCATTCTGGGCGCAGGTCGCGTGGGCGAGAGCGTGGCCGAAAGTCTGGCGTCCGAGCAGAACGACATCACCGTGATCGACCAGGACCCGGCGCGGCTGCGCGCGCTGGAGGAGCGCCTGGACCTGCGCGGGGTGGTGGGCAATGGCATCCAGCCCTCGGTGTTGCTGGAGGCTGGCGCCAAAGACGCCGACATGCTGATTGCCTGTGCCGCGCTGGACGAGTCCAACCTGGTGGTGTGCAAGGTGGCGCACGACCTGTTCAACGTGCCCACCACGGTGGCTCGGGTGCGCTCGCCAGAGTTCATCGAGGGCGACGAGCTGATGTCCAAGACCGGCTTCGCGGTGGATCACGTGATCTGCCCGGAAGAGTCGGTCATGCGCTACATCCACCAGCTCATCGACTACCCCGAAGCGCTGCAGGTGCTGGAGTTTGCCGAGGGGCGGGTGTGCCTGATCGCTGTGCGGGCGGCGGCCGGTGGGGCGCTGGTAGGCCACACCATTGGCGAGTTCCGCCAGCGTTTTCCCCATGCCGAAATGCGGGTGGTGGCGCTGTACCGGCTGGACACCGAAATGGAAGCCACCAAGAGCACCCGCATCCTGCCGGGTGACGAGGTATTTTTGTTGGCCGCCAGCGACAAGATCCGCCATGTGCTGGCGGCGATCCACAACATCGACAAGCCGGTGCAGCGGGTGATGATCGCGGGCGGCGGCAAGGTGGGTTTGCGGCTGGCGCGCAGTTTGGTGGGCCAGTGTCAGGTCAAGCTGGTGGAGCAAAATGCCAAGCGCTGCGAGTACCTGGCCAGCCAACTACCGTCGAGCATGTTGGTGTTGCATGGCGACAGCGTGGACGAAGACCTGCTGATGGAAGAGAACGTCGCGGACATGGATCTGTTTCTCGCGCTCACCAGCGACGACGAAGACAACATCATGTCGGCCATGCTGGCCAAGCGGCTGGGCGCCCGGCGCGTGATGTCGCTGATCAACCGCCGCGCTTACGCAGACATGCTGCAAGGCAGTGCCATCGATATTGCGGTGTCGCCTGCGCAGACGGTGATCGGCGAATTGCTGGCCCATGTGCGCCGAGGCGATGTGGTGGCGGTGCACAGCCTGCGCCGCGGCGCCGCCGAGGCGCTGGAGGGCGTGGCCCGCGGCGACGCCAAAACCTCCAAGCTGGTGGGGCGGCGGGTCGAGGAAGTGAAACTGCCGCAGGGTGCCCGCTTCGGGGCGATTGTGCGAGGTGAAGGGCGCAACGCTCAGGTGCTGATGCCGCACCACGACACGCTGATCGAGGCCGATGACCACATCGTGATCTTCATTCCCAACAAGCGGCTGGTGCGCGAGGTGGAGAAACTGTTCCAGGTCACCGCCACCTTCTTTGGATGATGATGCACCTGTTTGGTCCGGCACTGGCTTTGTTGTCGCGGATTGTGATGGCGTTTGCCTTCGCTTTTCTGGTCCCGCTGGGGTGGGCTTGGTTTGAAGACCCGCAGCCGTTGCGCGTGATTTGGGGCGCGTGCTTTGGCGCCACACTGGCCAGTGGCTGGGTGTTGGCCCTGCTCACCCGCTCTTACCGCCGGGAGTTGATGGCCCGCGATGGTTTCTTGCTGGTCAACCTGGTGTGGGTGGTCTTGACCGCATACGCGGCGGTACCGCTGATGTTCACCGTGCCCGACATCACCTGGAGCAAGGCGTACTTCGAGGCCATGAGTGCGCTGACCGCGACGGGGGCCACGGCTTTGTCTGGGCTGGACGAACTGCCCGTGTCGGCCAACGTATGGCGTTGTTTCCTGCAATTGATGGGGGGCTTGGGCATCATGCTGCTGGTGGTGGCGGTGCTGCCGCTGCTCGGGCTGGGTGGGATGCAGTTGTACAAGGCCGAAACCCCGGGGCCGATGAAGGACGCCAAGTTCACGCCCCGGATTTCGGAGACGGCGCGCGGTTTGTGGGGGGTGTACTTTCTGTTTTCGACCCTCTGTTTTCTGGCCTACCGCTGGGCCGGCATGTCGTGGGCCGATGCGTTCATGCACATGTGCACCACCATGGGCTTGGGCGGATTTTCGTCGCACGACGCGAGTTTTGGGTATTTCAATTCGCCCGCCATTGAAACCGTGGCCATCGTGTTCATGATGTTGGCGGGCATCAGTTTTCTGCGTTACTTCGTCGTGTTGCGCTCGCTCTCGTTGCGGCCCATCACGGGGGATCGGGAAATCCGTACCTATTTCACGGTACTGGCGGCGTCCATTGCGCTGGTGGCACTGATGCTGGGAGCGCACCAGACGCACGACGATTTCATCGACGCCTTGCGCAGCAGCGCGTTTCATGTGCTGTCGCTGGCCACCACCACCGGCTATGCCGCCACCGATTATTCGCAGTGGCCGGTGTTCGTGCCGGTGTATCTGATGTTTCTGGGGTGCTTCGTTTCTTGCGCTGGGTCCACTGGGGGCGGCATCAAGATGGTGCGCATGGTGTTGTTGATCAAACAGGCGCGCCGCGAGATGGTCCGCATCATCCACCCCCGGGTGGTGAATCCGGTGACTCTGGGCGGGCAGACCATTCCGTCTTCGGTGATGACGGCGGTGCTGGGCTTCATGCTCATTTATGGGGCGGCCACCATGGGGCTGACCTTTGTGCTGCTGTTGACGGGGCTGGACATCGTGACCGCGTTCTCGGCGGTGGTGGCCACGGTCAACAACATCGGCCCGGGCTTGGGCGAGGTGGGGCC
>CAZGDZ010000160.1:0-5699 GCA_964524855.1 uncultured Macromonas sp. | reverse complement strand
TCCAGGAGATGGAGGTCAAGTACGGCCTCAAATGCCTCAACGTCTTCCACGCCGGCGACGGCAACCTGCACCCGCTGATCCTGTTCGATGCCAACGACCCCGACCAGTTGCACCGCTGCGAGCTGTTCGGCGCCGACATCCTGGAAACCAGCGTGGCCATGGGTGGCACTGTCACTGGCGAACACGGCGTGGGCGTGGAAAAACTCAACAGCATGTGCGTGCAGTTCAGCTCGGAAGAGAACGAGCAGATGTTCGCGCTCAAACACGCGTTCGACCCCAAAGGCCTGCTGAATCCCGGCAAGGTCATTCCCACCAAACACCGCTGCGCCGAATACGGCAAGATGCTGGTGCGCGCCGGGCAGATCAAGCACCCCGACTTGCCGCGCTTCTGACGGCTGGCGTTGCAGCAAGGATTCCGGGCTCAGACCCGGGTGTGTCCGATCAGGTCTTCCAACGCTGGCTGCAGAGGTGGCTGCTGGACATCAACCGCCAGTTGCGCAAGACGAGGCTGCAGCATGAAGTGGGTTTGCAGGTGAAAGAACTCCGCGCCTTCCAACTCGCCAGGCACCGCCTGCTCCAGTCGGTCCCATTGCCCGCTGGCGAAACGCTCGGAGGCGCGAGCACAGTAGTAGGTCAGCGAAATCCGCAAGCCCTGCTCGGGCGACAGGTCACGTGGCGGCATCACCAGAATGCGGTCGATCGAACGCACCTGCTCCACGATGGAAGCCGGCATGTTCCACTCGGCCATCATCAGACAGCCCAATTCGCCTGCGCACAAGCCCAGGGCCTCCTGTTCGGCCCGGGTACGGTCCAGAAAATCCAGTGCGCTGTCGCGCAAGGTGTCTTTCGGATCGCGCAAAGTCAAGGCCGCCATGTGACCAACAAACGACAACACGGCCAGCGTCACCAAACCGCCGGGGTCGGTCACGCCCACGTGCTTGCCCAGCTTCAGCACCCACTGGCTGGCCAGGCTGCTGGCCCGCCACCAGCGGTCGAACAGCAGCGCCAGGTCGGGGTCGGTCGGGCGCAACGCGTCTTCCAGCAAACACTGCACCGCCACCGCCCGCACCGTGTCCAGCCCCAGGTAGACGATGGCCGAGGGCACGTCGCTCACAGGCCGGGACAAGCCATAAAACGGCGAGTTCACCAGCGCCAGCAGACGCGCCGCCAGGTGCGGGTGCTTCAAAATCGCTTCGGCCAACTGCTCGGCGTTGGCGCCTTGCAAAAAAGCCTCCGACAGCAACTGTTCAATGTCTTGGGGCGGCCGGGGCAGTTGCGCCACCCGTTGCTTGAGCGCCGCCACCTGGTCCGCCGGCAGATCGAACACCTCCTGGCGCTGAAAACCCGCCAGCGCGGGCGGGATCGCCCACTGCTTCGGTGTGAACTTGGGCTTCACGCCCGGCGTGGTGGTCGGCCCTCGCGGCGCCGATGGCACCTTGGGCATGGCTGAATCAGTTCCCACCAAACCCGACTGCCGTTTCAGCCATTTGCCCAACAACCACTTGACTAACATGATGCGCCCCAAGGTATCCAACCAGCCCAACCTCGCTGGGCCTTAGGGTACAGTGTAGCCATGAGTCCCCCCCCGATCGACGACGCGTTGTCCGAGTCGTTTTTCGTTGCGCTGTACCCGGCGCAGGATGCCGCGCCGCTGGCCGAGGTGCCCGAGGAGGAAGGCACCGACACTGGCCGCTTGAACCGTCTGGTCGAACAGTGGCCCGACCCCGTGCTGGTGGTGGACCCGCAGCTGCATTGCGTGCTGGCCAACCGGGCGTGCCAACCGTGGTGCCAAGCGCCCGCTGGGCACCTTCCCCTGCCGCTGGAGCAAGTGTTGCTGCCGTCGCCGTGGGAAGCCGTCTTGCCGCACGTGGCCAGCGCCTTGCGCGGCGCCGACACCGATGCCGAAGAACGCTTGCTGCACCCCACGCTGGGGCTGCGACACCTGCGCCTGCGCGCCCAGGCCGAACGCAGCCACGGCCGTGTGGTCAGCGCCTTCGTGTACCTGCAAGACATCACCGACCAACGCCACGCAGCCACCCCGCGCACCCGCAGCACCGACACGGACGCTCACCTGCGTCTGATGGCCGAAGGCCTGCGCGACGCGGCCATCTTCTTTCTGGACGCGCAAGGCCACATCAACGACTGGCCCCCCAGCGCCGAGCGCCTGCTGGGTCACCGCGCCGATCAGGTGCTGGGTCGCCCAGTGAGCGAGCTGACGGGCCCGACCACGGACTCAACAGCAGACGACCCGATGCTGCTGGGCATGGAACGCGCCGCCTTGCTGGGCCAAAGCGAAACCCCGGGCTGGCAACGGCGCGCCGATGGCAGCGCCTTCTGGGCTAACACCCTGCTCACCGTGCTGCACGACGAAGCCACCGGCGAACTGCAAGGCTACGCCTGCCTGATGCGCGACGTCACCGAAGTTCAGCGCCTGATCGACATGCTGCAGGAGCTCAACCACACCCTGGAAGCCCGCGTGGACGAGCGCACCCGGCAGTTGCAGGACATCAACCAGGACCTGGAAGCATTCTCCTACTCGGTCTCGCACGATTTACGCGCGCCGTTGCGCCACATCACCAGCTACGTGGCGTTGCTGCGCGAAGACCTCGGCCCGCAAGCCCCGGCTGATGCTCTGCAAGACCTGGAGCGCCTGGCCGATGCGGCGCGGCACATGGGTTTGTTGATCGAAGGGCTGCTGGCGTTTTCCCGACTGGGGCGCGCGGCCTTGCAGCGCCGCACCGTGGCCATGGGTGACCTGCTGCATTCCAGCCTGAATCGTGTACAGCACGACCCCGCCCTGCGACGCCCCGAGGGCGACGTGGTCTGGACGCTGCCCAGTGATTGGCCCGAAGTGGAAGGGGACGGGCTGTTGCTGAGCCAGGTGTGGGACAACCTGCTGGCGAACGCGCTGAAATACAGCCGCCCGCGCCAGCCCGCCCACATCACGGTCGGCTGGCGCCGCAACGGCACCGAAGTGGTGTTCTGGGTGCGCGACGACGGCGTGGGCTTCGATCCGCGCCGCGCCGACAAGTTGTTCGGGGTCTTCCAGCGTCTGCACCGCGCCACCGAATTTGAAGGCACGGGCATCGGACTGGCCTTATGCCGCCGCATTGTGGACCGGCACGGCGGACGCATCTGGGCCGAAGGCCAACCCGGCTCAGGCAGCACCTTCCACTTTGCGCTGCCGGTCAGTGGCAGCACCGCGCCCGACCAGCCCCATCAGATCGCAGGGTAGTGACGAGCGCCGAAAATGGCGCTGCCCACCCGCACCAGGGTGCTGCCACTGGCGATCGCGGCCTCCAGGTCGTCGCTCATCCCCATCGACAAGGTGTCCACCACCACGCCGCTGGGGGCCAGGTCGGCCCGCACTTCGGCCCACAAATGCTGGGCGCGCTGGAACACCTCGCACGCGGCCGCAAAGTCCGGGGCCGGCTCGGGAATGCACATCAAGCCGCGCAAGCACAAGCGCGGCAGCGCGGCCACCTGGCGCGCCAGCGCCAGCACCTCGGCCGGCGCCACGCCCGACTTGTTGGCGCCGCCGTCCACATTCACCTGAATGCAGACCTGCAGCGGCGGCAAGGATTCGGAGCGCTGCTCGCTCAGGCGCTGAGCGATCTTCAGGCGGTCCACCGTGTGCACCCAGTCGAAATGTTCGGCCACGGCGCGGGTTTTGTTGCTTTGCAGCGGACCGATGCAGTGCCATTCCAACCCGCTCACGCCCTCGGCGCGCAGTTGGCGCACCTTGTCCACCCCTTCTTGCACGTAGTTCTCGCCAAAGGCGCGCTGGCCGGCGGCGTGGGCGGCGCGCACCGCGTCTGCGCACCAGGTCTTGGAGACGGCCAGCAAGCGCACACTGGCTGCGTCCCGCCCCGCTTGGGCGCAAGCGCGCAACATGCGGGCGCGAACTTGCTGGAGATTGTCCGAAATCGTTGCCATAATGGGAGAAGCCGCACTCTTAGAGGGAACTGGGATGGATATCACTCAACTGCTGGCCTTCAGCGTCAAGAACAAGGCATCGGACTTGCACCTCTCGGCCGGCCTGCCGCCGATGATACGGGTGCACGGTGACGTGCGGCGCATCAATGTGGAGCCGCTGGATCACAAGCAGGTGCACGCCATGGTGTACGACATCATGACCGACGCCCAGCGCAAGCACTACGAAGAGTTCCTGGAAGTGGACTTTTCGTTCGAGATCGACGGGCTGGCCCGCTTCCGCGTCAACGCCTTCAACCAGAACCGGGGCGCAGCCGCCGTGTTCCGGACCATTCCCAGCAAAATCCTGACACTGGAGCAGCTCAACTGCCCCAAAATCTTCGCCGAGCTGTCGCTCAAGCCGCGCGGCCTGGTGCTGGTGACCGGCCCCACGGGTTCGGGCAAGTCCACCACGTTGGCGGGCATGGTCAACCACCTGAACGAAAACGAGTACGGCCACGTGCTCACGATCGAAGACCCGATCGAATTCGTGCACGAGTCGAAAAAGTGCCTGGTCAACCAGCGCGAAGTCGGCCCCATGACGCTGAGCTTCTCCAACGCGCTGCGCTCTGCCCTGCGTGAAGACCCGGACGCGATCCTGGTGGGCGAGATGCGCGACCTGGAAACCATCCGCCTGGCCATGACCGCTGCCGAAACCGGCCACCTGGTGTTCGGCACGCTGCACACGTCGAGTGCCGCCAAGACCATCGACCGCATCGTGGACGTGTTCCCGCCGGAAGAAAAGGAAATGGTGCGCGCCATGCTGTCCGAGTCGCTGGTGGCCGTGATTTCGCAGACGCTACTGAAAACCGCCGACGGCAACGGCCGCGTCGCCGCGCACGAAATCATGATCGGCACGCCCGCCATCCGCAACCTGATCCGCGAAAACAAGGTGGCGCAGATGTACTCGGCCATCCAGACCGGCATGGGTTTTGGCATGCAAACGCTGGACCAGAGCCTGATGGACCTGGTGCGCCGCAACATGGTCACCCCGGCCGAAGCGCGCGCCAAGGCCAAGATCCCCGACAACTTCCCCGGCTGAGCCGCAAGGAGCCCTCATGGAACGCGATCAAGCCAGCAACTTCGTCAACGACCTGCTGCGCCTGCTGGTCAGCCGCAACGGCAGCGACCTGTTTCTCACCGCCGATTTTCCGCCCGCCATCAAGGTGGACGGCAAGATCACCAAGGTGTCGCCCCAGCCGCTGAGCGGCCAGCACACCCAGGCGCTGGCACGCGCCATCATGAACGACAAGCAGTCGGCCGAGTTCGAGCGCAGCAAGGAATGCAACTTCGCCATCGCGCCGGGCGGCATCGGGCGCTTCCGCGTCAACGCCTTTGTGCAAATGGGCAAGGTTGGGCTGGTGATGCGCACCATCCCCGCCAAAATCCCGACAGTGGACGAACTGGGCCTGCCGCAGGTGCTTAAAGACGTGGCCATGACCAAGCGCGGCCTCGCCATTCTGGTGGGTGGCACCGGCTCCGGCAAGTCCACCACGCTGGCCGCCATGGTGGACTGGCGCAACGAGAAAACCCACGACCACATCGTGACGGTGGAAGACCCGGTGGAATTCGTGCACCAGCACAAAAACTGCATCATCACCCAGCGCGAAGTCGGCCTGGACACCGACACCTGGGAAGCCGCGCTGAAAAACTCGCTGCGCCAGGCGCCGAACGTGATCCTGATGGGCGAAATCCGTGACCGCGAAACCATGGAACACGCCATTTCC
>CAZGDZ010000159.1:0-5733 GCA_964524855.1 uncultured Macromonas sp. | reverse complement strand
TCTTCGATGATGTCCATGGGTGCTGCCAGCGAACCCGCGCGCAGCAGCAGCGCGGTGTCGTTGGCCTCGACCGTGGTCATGCGGCCCGAAATTTGCACGCGGCCGCCGCCGATTTCGGTGCGGATGACCGGCGCCGTCACCACCTCGCCCTTGCCCTTTTCAAACAACAAGATGGCCATGCGTTTGCCGACGTTCTCGCGCGTCACGTCGCGGAAGATGCGGGCGCCCTTGGCATCCAGCGTGAGGTGCACGGCTGCTTCCTGGCTCTGGCTGTCAAAGCCGGCCTGAGCGTCGGTCAGGTTTTCACCGGTCAGCAGCACCTCGCGCTTGACGATGACGGCCTGCCCATTGCGGTCCAGGTAGCGTTCCGCGCCAAAGGGCACCGGTGCGTTGCCGCGTTCGGCGGACTGGCCCTCGGGGCTTTCATCCACCAGGCGGACCTCCAGCGTGGCGGTGCGCCCCAAAATATCCTTGGCTTTGGCCGTGTCTTGCACGCCCGGCAACTGAACCACGATGCGGTCCAGCCCCTGCTGCTGGATCACCGGCTCGGCCACGCCCAGCTCGTTGATGCGGTTGTTCAGGGTGGTGATGTTCTGCTTGAGCGCCTGCTCCTGGATGCGGCGCGCCGCTTCAGGGCGCAGGGTCGCGGTCAGCTCACGTTCAGCGACGCCAGCCACGGGGTCGGCCAGCAGCAGATCGGGAAACTGGTCTTGCAGCACGCGGCGGGCAGCGGCTTCGGTGTCGGCATCGCGCAAGCGCACCACCACGGCCTGGCCGTCGCGGCGCACGCCCCCGTGGCGAATGTTCTTGTCGCGCAAGGCGGTGCGGATGTCGCTGGCGATCACTTCGGCCCGCTTGTCCAGCGCACCGGGCATGTCCACCTGCAGCAGGAAATGCACGCCCCCGCGCAGGTCCAGCCCCAGGTACATGGGCAGGGCATTGATCGACTGCAGCCACAGCGGCGTGCGCGGCAGCAGGTTCAAGGCCACCACATGGGTGGGATCGGCAGGGTCGGTGTTGAAGGCGCGGTCGATCGCGTCGCGCGCCTGAATCTGGGTGTCGGTGGATTCAAACCGGGCCTTGACCGACTGGCCGTCGAACTGGATCGCTGCTGGCGTGATGTTCTGCGCCGCCAGCGCTTGCTCGACGCGGGTCACGGTTTCGGCGTCGAGCCGCACCGTCGCTTTGCCTGCGGAGACCTGGACCGCCGGTGCCTCCCCAAAGAAGTTGGGCAAGGTGTACAGCGTGGCTATCAACAGCGCGACCACAATGGTCACGTACTTCCACAGGGGATAACGGTTCATGGGCGAAGGCCTGCGAAAAAAAACCAAACGGCCGGGCACAGGCCCAGCCGGTCTTGTTCACGGGGTGGCCGCGACTTACTTGAGGCTGCCTTTGGGCAGCACCTGGACCACCGCAGAACGCTGGAGTTGGACTTCGACGCCTTCGGTCAGTTCCACGCCGATGTAGCTGTCGCCCATTTTGGACACTTTGCCCACCAGGCCACCGGCCGTCACCACCTCGTCACCCTTGGACAGGGCCTCGATCATGGCCTTGTGCTCTTTCTGGCGCTTCATCTGGGGGCGGATCATCACGAAATACAGCACCACGAACATCAGCACCAGCGGCAGCAGGCTCACCAGCGAAGAAGTGGTGTCGCCACCGGCGGCTTGGGCGTAGGCAGAAGAAATGAACACGTTGGTCGTCCTATCGTTGATCGTTGACAAGCGCTGACGGGCCGTCAGCATGGCAACCGATCATTTTAGCCTTCTGGCAGAACACCCGTGTGAAGGGCGCCCGCGCCCGGGGCGCGAAGCTCAATGTGGCGGTGCCTCGGCCGCTACTTGCACCGGCTTGATGCGCACGGCCCACAGCACACCCGCCAACAGCGCGCCGATGCCCGCAAAGGTGAGCGGCGCCGGCCACTCGCCGCGCCACAGGAAGGCAAAGGTCAGCGCGGCCAGGGTCTCGAACACAATGAGCTGCCCGACCAGCGCGGTGGGCAGGCGCTGACTGGCCTCGTTCCAACACAGGGTGCCCAGCCACGAAGCCAGCAACCCGACGGACACCATCAAGGAAACAAAGAACGCCGGGCGCGGTCCCAGGGGCATGGGAAACCCATCGCCCGTCACCGCCATGCTGCCCCAGACCAAAACGTAGCCCACCAAAGCCAGCGGCAAGGTAGCGAGGCCTTGAGCCGTGGCCCAGGCGCGCGGGTTGCGCCCGGGGTGATCGCGCAGCCAGTCGGCATTGCGCAAGGGGTACCAAGTCCAACACGCCACCGCGCCCAGCGCCAGCACGGCCCCCCAGGTGTAGCCCAGCAGGTCGGGCTGGTCCTGCGACATCAGCGCCTCCAGCTCGACCTGGTTCACCAGCGCGATGCCGAGCCCAATCAGCACCAGCGAGGGCCACAGCCGCCGCCAGGGCAACCGCCCGTCGCGCTGCGCGTTGCGGCGGTTGGCCACGATCGCGATCACCACCGGCAGTGTGCCGATGAACATGGTGCTCAACGGACCACCGGTGCGCTGGATGGAGCTGGCCAGCAGCAAGTAATACAGCAGGTTGCCCACCGCGGCGAGCTTGAGGGCTTCCAGCCAGTCGGCGCGGGTGAGCTCTTTCAAATCGGTGCGGTCGAACCAGGCCAGCGGCAGGCACAGCAAGCCGAAGGCCAGGTAACGCGCGACCGACTGCAGGCTGGCCGGGTACTCGGGCAGCATGAGCGGTGCCACAAACACCAGACCCCACATGAGGCCCGCTGCCAAGGCAAACCCCACCCCTGACCACAAATGCACCGGCGGCATCAGTCACTCCCTTCGTCGGCCAGCCAGGCATCGGCAAAGGCCTGCGCCCAAGCCTCGCTGCCGCACAGGGTCAGCGTCAAGGTGTGAAAAGCAGGGCTGTCGATGTCACCTTGGGCGAACAGCAGGCCGGAGGCAGGCTCGAACCGGCAATCGATGGGGTGATCGGGCTCCAACCGGGCCTCCAGCGCGCAGTCCCACTCACCGCCCTCATCCAACGGGGCTGGCCCCGGGGGAAAAGCGCGATGGACCGCCGACAACAGTTGGCTGACCTCGTTGAGGAGCAAAGGCCAGCGCTCACCCCGCACCGAGGCCATGGCCTCGAACGTCGTCACACCCTCCCCGTCGTCGCTGCGCTCGAATTCCAGAAATCGCAAAGTCATAGGGTGGCGATTGTCTCCGAGCCGCAGGTGCGCCAGCGCGCCAGCAACCCCTGCCAGCGCTCGCGCGCGGCACGCAGGTTGCGTTCCTTCACGTGGCCAAAGCCCTTGATCTGCTCCGGCACGCGCGCAATGTCCAGGGCCAGGGCGTGGTTGTCGGCGTTCAGGCTGAGCAGCAGTTCCTCGACCATGTCCTGGTACTCGCCGATCAGGGCGCGCTCGGTGCGGCGCTCCTCGGTGCGGCCGAAGACGTCGAACGCCGTGCCGCGCAAGCTCTTGAGCTGGGCCAGCAGGCCGAAGGCCTTCATCATCCAGGGCCCATAGGTCTGCTTCAGCAGCTCGCCACGGTCGTTCTGGCGCGCCAGCAGCGGCGGGGCCAGATGGAATTTGAGCTGCACGTTACCTTCGAACATGGACGCGACTTTCTGCTGGAACGCACCGTCCGTGTACAGGCGGGCGACTTCGTACTCGTCCTTGTAGGCCATGAGCTGGAACAGGTGGCGCGCCACTGTTTCGGCCAGCGTGGTCTTGCCTGTCTGGCGGGCCTCGACTTCCTGCACGCGGCGCACGAAGGCTTCGTAACGCTGAGCGTAAGCAGCGTTCTGGTAGGCGGTGAGAAATTCGACCCGGCGCTGCAGCAGGTGGGCCAGCGTTTCGCGCGGCTTGAATTCGATGACCTGCGACGGCGCCAGCAGCGCCTGCACGCGTGCCCAGTCGTGCGCGGCCTGGCGGCCCCACTCGAAGGCGGTCTTGTTCTGCTCCACGGCCACGGCGTTGAGTTCGATGGCACGCATCAGCGACTCGCGCGTCAGCGGCACCCACCCTTTTTGCCAGGCGTAGCCCAGGATCATGGGGTTGACGAAAAGCGAATCGCCCATGAGCTTGGTGGCCATGGCGTCGGCGTCGAAAGCGCCCACCCCCTGCACCCCCGCCGCCTGCACAATGACAGCCACGCAGGCCTCGGCTGGGTTTTGCCAGGCCGCGTTGCGCACGAAGGCCGCCGTGGGTGTGGCGTGGGTGTTGAGCGCCACGTGCGTGCGCCCCTGCAGCATGCGTGTTGTGGTTTCCTTGCCTGCGGCCACGAGCGGGTCGCAGCCGATGATGAGGTCGGCCCCGGCCATGCTCACGCGGGTGGTGAGGATGTCGTCCTGGCGGTCGGCGATGAGCACATGGCTCCAGGTGGCGCCGCCTTTTTGTGCCAGACCAGCGGCGTCTTGCGTGACGATGCCCTTGCCTTCCATGTGCGCGGCCACGCCCAGCAATTGGCCGATGGTAATGACACCCGTGCCGCCCACACCCGCCACCACGATGCCGTAGGCCGCCATTGCGCCCTGGCCGAAAGCCGGCAGCTTGGGCTCGGGCAGTTCACCCAAGGTATAGGGCGAAGGCGCACCCGCGCCCTTGGCCTTCTTGCGCAGTTGGCCGCCTTCCACGGTAACGAAGCTCGGGCAGAACCCCTTGGTGCAGGAATAGTCCTTGTTGCAGGTGCTCTGGTTGATGGTGCGCTTGCGGCCGAACTCGGTTTCCAGCGGCTCCACGCTCAGGCAGTTGCTCTGCACGCCGCAGTCGCCACAGCCTTCGCACACTGCCTCGTTGATGACGACGCGCTGGGCCGGATCCACCAGTGTGCCGCGCTTGCGGCGGCGGCGCTTTTCGGTGGCACAGGTCTGGTCGTAAATTATGATGGTGGTGCCTGGCAGCTCGCGGAACTCGCGCTGCACCCGGTCCAGCTCGTCGCGGTGCTGCACCTGGATGCCCTCGGGCAGCTTGAGCGTGACGCCGCCCACAGTGGTGTGGTGGGCACCGTGGTACTTCTCGGGCTCGTCGGTGACGATGGTGATGCGGCCCACCCCCTCGGCCTGCAGGCTCTGCGCGATCTGGATGACGCTGTGCCCCTCGGGCCGCTCGCCCACGGGCTGGCCGCCGGTCATGGCCACGGCGTCGTTGTAGAGCAGCTTGTAGGTAATGTTGACCCCTGCCGCAATGCTCTGCCGGATGGCCAGCAGGCCGCTGTGGAAGTAGGTGCCGTCGCCCAGGTTGGCAAAGATGTGCTTTTCATGGCTGAAAGGCTGCTGCCCCACCCAGGGCACGCCCTCGCCACCCATCTGGGTGAAACCGTCGGTGGCGCGGTCCATCCAGATGGTCATGAAGTGGCAGCCGATGCCGCCCATGGCGCGCGACCCGTCGGGCACGCGGGTGCTGGTGTTGTGCGGGCAGCCGGAGCAGAACCAGGGCTGGCGGTCGGCCTGCGGCGCGCTGGCGTTGAGCACTTGCTGCGCGCGCTCCTTGGCTTCGAGGATAGCCAGCTGTGCATCGACCCGCGCGGCCACGTCGCTGCCTTCGGGCAGGATGCCGCGCTTCTTCAGCCGACGCGCCAATGCACGCGCGATGATGGCGGGTGACAGGTCGGCATTGGCGCGCAACAACTGGTTGGCGCTGGGGTTGGGCATGGACCATTCGCCGCCACTGTGGTCGCCGCTCACTTCGTCGAACTTACCCAACACGTCGGGCCGCACGTCGGAGCGCCAGTTGTACAGCTCTTCCTTGAGCTGGTA
>CAZGDZ010000158.1:0-5760 GCA_964524855.1 uncultured Macromonas sp. | reverse complement strand
ACGGGCCTGTGTCTAACCAGCGCTGCCCCCGCAACGGTAAGTGGACGGCTCTTTGCGGAGCCCGCTTTCATCTCCTCGCCACTGGGCGCCTTTTAGGCGCCTGGGAAGGCTTTGAAGGTTGTTTCCACCAGCCCGGATACCGGCCAACAAGGTGGTTTCGCGCCTGGCGCGAAGCTGTGCGCCCATGCACTGTCGGGGAAGGCGGTGAGGGTACTTGTCTGTTGAATTTGAAATGAAAACCCTTGGTGTTGCGACCCGTTGTAAACCGGTCGTTGTGGCGTGCTGTCTGTGTTCGTCGGCACTCGGTATGGCTTGGGCTCAAACCGCAGAGCTGGATGCGGTGGTGGTGACGGCCACCAGGACGGCGATGCCGATGGCGGATGTGCTGGCCGATGTCAGCGTGATCGATGCCGATGCCATTGCCCGCAGCGGCGCGGTGTCGCTGGCGGACCTGCTGGTGCAGATGCCTGGTGTGGAAATGACCCGCAACGGTGGACCCTTGGGCACCACCAGTTTGTTTGTGCGCGGTGGCAACACCAACCACACGGTCGTCATGATCGACGGTATCCGGATTGACACCCAGTCTGGCAGTGGTGGCGCGACGTGTCAGGCGATTCCGGCACATCAGATTGAGCGCATTGAAATCCTTCGCGGCCCTGCGGCGGCGGTGTATGGTTCTGATGCGGTCGCGGGCGTGATCCAGGTGTTCACCAAAGGCGGGCAGGGGCGGTTGGTGCCCACGGTGGGCGTGGGCCTGGGCTCGCACGGAACCCGCACGGCGACAGCGGGCCTCCGTGGCAGCGAGGGCGGGTTGCGCTATGCACTATCGGTGGGCCGCGAAAGCAGCGATGGATACAACATCCAGCCAGCGGCTTATCGAGACAAGGACGATTATTCGCGCAACACGGCTTCCGTTCGGCTGGGTTGGGATGTGATGGCCGACCACAAGCTGGAAGCGACTTGGGTGTACTCGGACGCCGATGCGGGTTACGACAGCACCACCAACCCAGGCAATGCCAATTACGCGAAGGACAACCGTGCGCTCCAAAAGTTGTCTGCCCTGGGGGTGAGCTGGCAAGCGAAATGGACCGATGCTTGGTCCACCCGGGTCGCCTTGACGCAGGCCGATGACCGATACGCGACCTTGCCGGCGCCAGGGGCTACGCCCAGCTACGACACCGACACCCAGATCAACACTTTCTTGTGGCAGAACAGTTGGAAATGGAAAGATGCATCTTGGACGGCGGCGCTGGAGAGCCGGCAGGATGCCTTGACCAACGCAGGAACGCAGCCCAGGGACACCCGTCGTTCGCAAGATGCAGTGGCGTTGGGTCATGGTGCCAAATCCGGGGCGCACAGTTGGCAGATGAACCTGCGTTTTGACGACGACAGCGAGTTTGGTCAGCACACGACGGGGGCCTTGGCCTACGGGTATGCGTTGTCGCCCGCATGGCGTGTGGCCGGGTCGGTGGGCACAGCCTTCCGCGCGCCCACGTTGTACCAGCGTTTCAGTGACTACGGGTTTGAGGGGCTGGAGCCTGAAAAGGCCCGCAACCGTGAGGTCAGTTTGCGCTACGCTGAGCAAGGCCACGCCATGAGTGTGGTGGTGTACAAAAACCAGATCAGCAACCTCATCACGTTTGCGGGGCCGGGGCCTTGTGTGAGTGGTTTTGGGTGTTACGCGAACACGGCCAGAGCGACCTTGCAAGGCGTCACGTTCGCTGGGCAGACCCACACGGCGAACGTGGCCTGGTCTGCGTCGCTGGACTTGCAGGACCCGGTGGATGCGGTGACGGGCAAGCGCTTGGCCAGACGCGCCCAGCGCTTGTTGAAGTTGGGGGCTGAAACTCAATGGCAAGCCTGGAGCCTGAAGGCCGATGTCCTGCTGTCCGGTGACCGTTTTGACCGCGCCACAGACGCGGTGCCGTTGTTGCCGGGTTACGGGTTGGTGAACCTGTCGGCCACGCGCGAACTGACGCCCGAGTGGAGCCTGCTGCTGCGCATGGACAACGTGGGTGACAAGGCATACGAGACCGCCAAGGGCTACGCGAACCCTGGGCGCACCGTGTTTGTGGGTTTGACCTGGACCGGGCGTTGACATGGCGGTGAGTCGGGCCCCCACACTCCTCATCGCCGCGCCCGCCTCCGGCCAGGGCAAAACCAGTGTCACCGCTGGGCTGGCGCGCCTGCACGCCCGAGCGGGCCGTCGGGTCCAGGTGTTCAAGTGTGGGCCCGATTTTTTGGACCCACATTGGCACACGCTGGCCAGTGGCCAGCCGGTGCACAACCTGGACTTGTGGCTCAACGGCGAGGCCGATGTGCGGTTTCGCCTGCACCAGGCCGCGCTCAGCAACGACCTGATCCTGATCGAAGGAGTGATGGGGCTGTTTGACGGCGAACCCAGCGCGGCCGATCTGGCGCAGCGCTTGGGCGTACCGGTGCTGGCGGTGGTGGACGCTGGCTCGATGGCCGGCACTTTTGGGGCTGTGGTCCATGGTTTGCGCCATTACCGGCCCGCCTTGCCTTGGGCGGGCGTGATGGCCAACCGGGTGGCCAGCGATGGGCACCTGGAAATGCTGCGTACATCGGTGCGGGCGGACGATTTGGGCGTTGCCCCCGGAGGCGTGGACGCCGGTTGGTTGGGGGGCTTGCGGCGCGATACGGCTTTGGCCTTGCCGGAGCGGCACCTGGGCTTGACCGTGGCGACCGAGTTGCCCGACGCGATGGCCCGCTTGGACGCTTTGGCCGACGCGCTGGCGTCAACGCCGTTGGGCAGCATGAGCGCGGCGGACTGGCAGCGTTGGGCGGTTGATTTTGCCGCGCAGCCGGCGCCTGACGTGTCTGCCTTGTTGCAGGGGTGGCGGGTGGCCGTGGCACGCGACGCAGCCCACTGCTTCATCTACCCCACCAACCTGGACGCCTTGCGTGACCTGGGGGCTGACGTGGTGTTTGTGTCGCCCCTGGCTGATGAGAAGTTGCCTCCGTGCGACGCCGTGTGGCTGCCTGGGGGCTATCCGGAATTGCACGCTGAGGCGCTCAGCGGCGCAAGCCATTTCCGCGCGTCTTTGGCGACACACGTGGCGCAGGGCAAACCCGTGTGGGCAGAATGCGGCGGCATGATGCCGCTGTTCGATGGTTTGACCTTGAAAGACGGCCTGCGGGTGCCCATGTGGGGGCTGTTGCCGGGCGAAGTGCAGATGCAAACCCGGCTGGCGGGTTTGGGGCCGCAACGCTGGGACACCCAGTGCGGCGAATTGCGTGGTCACACCTTTCATTACTCGGTCACCCAGTCGGCGCTGTCACCGCTGGCCTGGACCCAAGGCCCGGCGTTGACCACGCGCAAAGAGGCGGTGTTGGGGCAGGGCCCGGTGCGGGCCAGCTATTTCCATGCGTGGTTTGCGTCCAACCCCAGGGCCACGGCGGCCCTGTTGAAAGGGGAGGCGCTGTGAGCCGGCCAGACTGGGGGCCGCAACGCATTGTCTGCCTGACCGAGGCGACGACCGAGTGGCTGTACCTGCTGGGGCAAGAGCACCGGATCGTCGGCATCAGCGGCTACACGGTGCGGCCGCGCCGGGCGCGCGAGGAGAAGCCCAAGGTCAGCGCGTTTCTCAATGCCAAGATCGACAAGATCCTGGACCTGCAGCCCGACTGCGCGCTGGGCTTTTCGGACCTGCAGGCAGACATTGCGTCGGCGCTGATCCGCGCCGGCGTGCAGGTGACGGTGTTCAACCAGCGCAGCGTGGAAGAGATTTTTTCCATGCTGTTCCAGGTCGCGGCCATGGTGGGCTGTGCGGACGAGGGGCTGGCGCGCATTGTGGTTATGCGCCAGCGGCTGGACGCCATCCGTGCCGAGGTGGCCGAATTGCAAGCCACTGGCAAGCGACGCCCGAAGGTGTGTTTCGAGGAGTGGGACGAGCCGCACATCAGCGGCATCCGCTGGGTGTCTGAGTTGCTGGGCATCGCGGGCGGCGACGACGTGTTCCCTGAGCTGGCGGTCCAGTCGCTGGGCAAGGACCGGATCATTGCCGATGGTGCCGAGATCGTGCGCCGCGCGCCCGACATCATCATCAGCTCCTGGTGCGGCAAGAAATTTCGCGCCGAAAAGGTGGCTGCGCGGCCGGGTTGGCAGGGCGTGCCGGCCGTGAAGACCGACCAGCTGTTCGAGATCAAGTCGGCCGACATCCTGCAGCCCGGCCCGGCGGCGTTGACCGACGGGGTGGAGCAGTTGCACCGTATCGTGCGCGAATGGATGGTGGCCCATGGCTGACATCGCGCGCAGTGAGCTGATTCTGGGCGGCCAGCGTAGCGGCAAGTCGCGCCGAGCCGAGTTGCTGGCCCGGGACTGGCGGGCGGCCGCGACGGCGCACCGCGCCGTGATGGTCGCCACGGGCCAGGCCTGGGACGCCGAGATGCGCGAGCGCATCGCGCGCCACCAGGCCGACCGCGCCGTGCGTGTGCCGGGCATGGTGACGGTGGAAGAGCCGCTGGCGCTGGCCGATGCGGTGCGCCGGCACAGCGACGAGAAAACGCTGGTTGTGGTCGATTGCCTGACCTTGTGGCTGACCAACCTGACCATGCCAGCCGACCCGGCGCAGGCGCTGGGCGAGGGGGCCGTGGTCGCGGCGGGCGAAGACCTGTGCGCTGTCATTGCGGAGGCATCTGGCCCGGTGGTGCTGGTGGGCAACGAGATCGGTCTGGGTGTGATCCCCATGGGCCTTGAAGTGCGTGCCTTTGTGGACGCGCTGGGCCGGTTGAACCAGCAGGTGGCGGCGGCCTGCGAGCGTGTCACGCTGATGGCGGCCGGGCTGCCGCTGACCCTGAAAGGCAAGCCATGAAAGCGATGTTTTGGCGAATGGCGATGGCGGTAATGGTGCTGCTGGCGCTGCCCGCGCAAGCCGCCCTGCAGATCACCGACGACAAGGGCGTGGTGGTGAACTTCGAGCGCCCGCCGCAGCGCATCGTGAGCCTGCTGCCTTCGCTGGCCGAGACGGTGTGCGAGCTGGGGCATTGCCAGCGGCTGGTGGGTGTGGACCGTTACACCAACTGGCCCGAGAGCCTGAAGCCGCTGCCGCGCGTGGGCGGCGGGCTGGACCCGAACATCGAGCAGATCGTGGCGCTGCGGCCCGACGTGGTGCTGATGGCCACCTCGTCCCGCGCGGGGGACCGCTTGCGGGCGCTGGGCATCAAGGTGGTGGCGCTGGAGCCCAAGACCCACGCCGACGTGCAGCGGGTGATGCTCAAGATCGGCCAGTTGCTGGAGGTACCGGACGCGCAGCGCATCTGGCGCGCCATCGACGCGGCGGTGATGGCGGCGGCCCAGTCGCTGCCCCCCGGCGTGCGTGGCACGCGGGTGTATTTCGAGGTCAACCCCGGGCCGTACGCGGCGGGAGAGGGGTCGTTCATCGGCGAGACGCTGACCCGCCTGGGCGTGAAGAACATCGTGCCCGCGTCGCTGGGGCCGTTTCCCAAACTCAACCCTGAGTACATTGTGCGCGCCAATCCGGACCTGATCATGGTTGGCCAGCGCAGCGTGGACGGCATGATGCAGCGTCCCGGCTGGCACAGCCTGCGCGCCATGCGCGGGCAACACCTGTGCGTGTTCCCGGCCGACGAGTCCGACACTCTGGTGCGCCCGGGGCCGCGCATGGCCGAGGGCGCACGCATCATGGCGCGCTGCCTGGCGTCCAAGGCGCCTGCGGTCAGCAAAGGGGCTGCGCGTCCATGAACGCTCGCAGAGCCTCCTGGCTCGTCGCTGCACTG
>CAZGDZ010000157.1:0-5760 GCA_964524855.1 uncultured Macromonas sp. | reverse complement strand
CTGAGGAAGCGCGACACCGGCAGCACGCTCTACATTCTGGTCGAACCCACCTCGGGACTGCACTTTGGCGACATCGAACTGTTGCTGAAGGTGCTGCACCAGTTGCGCGATGCGGGCAACACCATCGTGGTGATCGAGCACAACCTTGACGTGATCAAGACCGCCGACTGGATCGTGGACATGGGGCCCGAGGGCGGTTCGGGCGGCGGCACGGTGGTGGCATTCGGCACGCCGGAAACGGTGGCGGCGCACCCGGCCAGCCACACCGGGCGTTATTTGCGCCGTCTGCTGCCGGACCAGGACGACGACGCCACGGTAGGCGCCTGAACAAGGCTCACCGCCTGGTCAGGGTTTACAGCCGCGCCAGATCCTCGATGGCGTCAACCACCATGCTTGTTCCAACGGCAATCATCAGGATGTCGGCCGCGACACGCACGTACTTGTGCCCGGCTGGGGGAACGCCGAGGCGAATTTCCAGGTCGCGCGGGATGGGGTACATCACCACGCCGCCGGGCAGCGGTGCGCCACGCCGCCACTGCTTGGCCTGACCTGGCGGCAGGCAACCGTTGTTCTTCTTGGCCAGCCCGGGGGGGCAGTTGCCAGCGGCCACGCGGGGCGAGTAATAGTCGCGCACCGCGCGACGCTGGCTGTCGCCAAACTGGATGCTGACGCTCAGCGCTGATCCGCCCAACTGAATCGAGCCCCCCGGCTGGGGCGATGAGTGGGCCGGACCCCGGTCACGGTCGCGCCCGCCTTTGCCCTGCTCTTCGTGCTGGCCCTTGTGCTTGCCCTGGCCTTTACCGCCCTCTTCCACCCAATCGGGCTTGGCGGCCCACGAGGGCGCGGCCAACGTCAAAGCGGCAGCCACGGCCATTACAAACGGCATCCAACGGTTTGATGAGATGTGCATGACACCCTCCTTTTGACAACACAGTGACGGGATGCTAGCAGCGCCACCCTGCCCAGACCACCCAACATGTAAGCGCCTGCAAGCACCACCGGGCGGTTTGTCACGAACAGATACAGGTGCACCGCCAAATGATGATCACCCTTCATCGCCCAAGAGGGTCTCGAGCGCTTCAGAATACGTCGAAAATCTCGTCACTTTCCCGGCATCGGCCAATGCGCTCAACCCCATAGCGACAAACACCATGAACCCTTACGACTTTGACTTTTTCGTGATCGGCGGCGGCAGCGGTGGCGTACGAGCTGCCCGCATGGCCGCGCAAAAGGGCGTGCGCGTGGCACTGGCCGAAGCCCAAGGCACCGACGGCCTGGGTGGCACCTGCGTCAACGTGGGCTGCATTCCGAAAAAGCTGTACAGCTATGCCGCACACTACGCCGAAACGTTTGAAGAATCCCATGGCTACGGCTGGCAGGGCGACGCCCCGAAGTTGAACTGGGCCACGCTGAAAGCGCGTCGCGCACAGGAAATAAGCAGGCTCAACGGGGTGTACGCCAACCTGCTGCGCGGCTCCGGGGTGACGGTGCTCAATGGCTTTGCGCAATTGCTGGACGCACACACCGTGCGCTTGGCCACGCTCAACGCCGACGGCTCGCCCGGGCACCAGACACTGACGGCTCGGCACATCCTGGTGGCCACGGGCGGCACTCCCCACGTGCCCCACTTCCAGGGGCGCGAGCACGTCATCACGTCGAACGAGGTGTTCGACCTGGAACCCTTCCCCCAGCGCCTGCTGGTGGTCGGCGGCGGCTACATTGCCTGCGAATTCGCGTCCATCTTCAACGGCCTGGGCGCGCGGGTGACGCAGCTGTACCGGGGTGAGCAGGTGCTGCGCGGCTTTGACGACGAGGTCCGCCATTTTGTGGCGGGCGAGATGACCAAACACGGCGTGGACCTGCGTTTGAACGCGGGGGTGGTGAACATCCACCGCGAGGACGATGGCCTGCACGTGCTGCTGGAAGACGGCAACCGCCTGGTGGTGGACGCCGCGCTGTACGCCACGGGGCGCGTACCCAATGTGCAGGGACTGGGGCTGGACAACGTGGGCGTGGCACAGGGCGCGCAAGGCGCCATCGTGGTGGACGAGTACTACGGCACCAACGTGCCGAGCATCCACGCGCTGGGTGACGTGACGGCGCGCGTGCAGCTTACGCCCGTGGCACTGGGCGAAGCCATGAAGCTGGTGGATCACCTCTTCGGGGCGGCGCCCGGCAAGCCCCCGCGCGACATGAGTTACGACCTGATCCCAACCGCCGTGTTCACCCACCCCAACATCGGCACCGTGGGGTTGACGGAGGCGCAAGCCCGCGAGCAGTACGGGCGGATCGCCGTGTACCGTTCGGAATTCCGCGCACTGAAGCACACGCTCAGCGGCAGCCAGGAGCGCACGCTGATGAAGATGCTGGTGGACTGCGCCACCGACCGGGTGGTGGGCCTGCACATGGTGGGCGCGGAAGCGGGCGAGATCGTCCAGGGCTTTGCCGTGGCCATGAAGGCCGGCGCCACCAAGGCGGTGTTCGACAGCACCATAGGCATACACCCCACGGCGGCGGAAGAGTTTGTGACCATGCGCGAGCCCGCGCGTTGACACACAATAGGCACATGCACGACAGCCCCGAATTCACCCCGCCCCAGCGTTTCACCGATCCCGCAGCCGCACTCACCCACGTTCAGGCGCTGTACCAGCGTGCGGTGGAACACCTGCGCCACGCCATGCAGCGGTTTGTCCAGGCACCGCTGCCGGCTTCGGCCGGGCCAGGGGAACGGTTTCGAGCGTGCTACCCCTTTGTACGCCTGCACAGCCACAGCGCGACCCGCCTGCCTGCGTCAGCCAGCAACGCCAGGCTGAGCTACGGCTTCGTGGCCGGGCCAGGCCGCTTCGAGACCACGCTGACCCGCCCCGACCTGTACGCCGACTACTACCTGGAACAGTTCCGCCTGCTGCTGGACAACCATGGCGGCGAACTGGAGGTGGGCGTGAGCAACCAACCCATTCCTGTGCATTTCGCCTACGCCGAGCACGACCACGTCGAAGGCGAGCTGACCGCAGCCCACCGCGCCCTGCTGCGCGACGTGTTCGACCTGCCCGACCTGACCGTGATGGACGACGGCATTGCCAACGGCACGCACCAGCCGGGCCCTCACGAGCCGCAGCCGCTGGCGCTGTTCACCGCGCCGCGCGTGGACTATTCGCTGCAGCGCCTGCGCCACTACAGCGGCACAGCACCGGCCTGGTTCCAGAACTTCGTGCTGTTCACCAACTACCAGTTCTACATCGACGAATTCATCAAGCTGGGGCATACCGAAATGGCCCGCGCCGACAGCGAGTACATCGCCTTCGTGGAGCCCGGCAACGTGGTGACACTGCGCCAGGGCTTGAGCGCCGACGCGTTGCAGCAGATGCAACCGCTGTGGAACGGCGAGCCCGGCGTCGAGCCGCCGCGCCTGCCGCAGATGCCGGCCTACCACCTGCTGCGGGCCGACCGTACCGGCATCACGATGGTCAACATCGGCGTGGGGCCCAGCAATGCCAAGACGATCACCGACCACATTGCCGTACTGCGCCCGCACGCCTGGCTGATGCTGGGCCACTGCGCGGGGCTGCGCAACAGCCAGCAACTGGGCGACTACGTGCTGGCCCACGCCTACGTGCGCGAGGACCATGTGCTGGACGAAGAACTGCCGCTGTGGGTGCCCATTCCCGCGCTGGCCGAAATTCAACTGGCACTGGAGGGGGCGGTGGCCGACGTGACCGGCCTGGCATCGGGTGAGCTGAAGCGCGTGATGCGCACCGGTACCGTGGCCAGCACCGACAACCGCAACTGGGAATTGCTGCCTGACAACACGCCGCAACGGCGATTTTCGCAGTCACGCGCGGTGGCGCTGGACATGGAAAGCGCCACCATCGCGGCCAATGGCTTTCGCTTCCGCGTGCCCTACGGCACCCTGCTGTGCGTAAGCGACAAGCCGTTGCACGGCGAGATCAAGCTGCCCGGCATGGCCAACGCCTTCTACCGCGAGCGCGTGGACCAGCACCTGCGCATCGGCATTCGCGCCGTAGAGCGGCTGCGCCAAGGTGGTGCCGACCAGTTGCACAGCCGCAAGTTGCGCAGCTTTGCCGAGGTGGCGTTCCAGTGACCAGCGGCTTGCGCGCACAGAGCGCAAGCACTACAGTGTCCGTGTACCGGGGCCACAGCCCCGTCGTCAGGAGGCTGCCCAGCCATGAAAATGCTCAGGCTGCCCCGCGCCAAGGTGCAGCTCGGGGCCCCACTGCCTTGGAATGTCCGCGACGAACTCGGCCGCCTGCTGCTGAGCAAAGGCCATGTGGTGAGCACCGAGGGCCAACTGGATGCGGTGCTGCAGCGCGGCGCCTTCGTCGATGTCGAGGACATCAAAGCCGCTGCGGCTGAGGCTACCGAAGCCAGCACAGGCCCTGTCCGCAACGCACCGCCCAATCTGTTTGAACTGTGGCGCCAGTCGGCGGAAGACCTCAAATCCGTGCTCCATGGGTTGGAGCAGCAGGTGGACTTTGGCCACACGCTGGACCGTTTCGCTGACCATGTGATTGGCCTGCTCGACCAGCAACCCGACATCGCCCTCTACCAGTGCGTGCGCCAGGAGCAACTGCACCTGTACTACTACGGCTACAGCCACGCGGTGCAAACGGCGGTGCTGTGCCAACTGATGGCGCGCCAACTGAATTGGCCTGCCGCACGCCAGCGCAGCCTGGTCAAGGCGGCGCTGACCATGAACCTCAGCATTCTTGACCTGCAGGGCCAGATGGCCGGTCAGGACGGCCCCGTGCGCGACCGCCAGCGCGCCGCCATCCTGGCGCACCCGCAGCAGGCCGTGGCCATGCTCCAAAAGGCGGGCATTGACGACGCCGATTGGCTGGGGGCCGTGGCCCAGCACCACGAGCGACCCGAGGGCGGCCCCTACCCCACAGGCGGGCAACCCCTCTCGGAAATGGCCGTGGCACTGCGCGTCGCTGACGTGTTCATGGCCAAGATCAGCCCCCGCCTGCTGCGCAGCCCACTGTCTCCGCAGGAAGCGATCCGCCAGCTCTACCGTGAAGACCAGGGCGGCCCGCTGTCCACCGCCGTGGTCAAAGTCTTCGGCATTTACCCGCCAGGCGACGTGGTACGGCTGGCTTCGGGAGAGTGGGCGGTGGTGGTGCAGCGCACAAGCAATGCCAAGGCGCCCATCGTGGCCACCGTCACCGACACCGCGGGTCAGCCCGTCGCGCAAACCCAGCAGCTGGACTCGGGCCAGCCGGCTCACGCCATCGTCGGCACCGCGCCCGACAACCGGCTGGTGGCCAAGCTGCCCGCCGAACGCCTGTATGGCTACGCCATGCCGTCGGCAGAGCTGATGGAGCGCCTGCAGTCGCTGCGCGAGGGTGCGGGTGGGCCGTTGATGTGAACCGCAGCTGAGGACGGGTCAAACCGCGCGCGGCTTGACCTTGGACGCCGCCAGCTTGGCATTGGCACGGGCTGCGTCGGTGTCTGCGCCGCGCGCCAGCGCCACACCCATGCGGCGCTTGGTGAAGCTTTCGGGCTTGCCGAACAGGCGCAGGTCGGCGCCTGGCACGGCCAGCGCTTCATCCACACCATCGAACACGATGCCGTGCGCGTCAACACCCCCGTAGATGACGGCGCTGGCCCCGGGGTTGCGCAGCGAAGCGTCCACCGGCAGGCCCAGGATGGCGCGGGCGTGCAACTCGAATTCACTCTGCCACTGCGTGGCCAGCGTGACCAAGCCGGTGTCGTGCGGGCGCGGGCTGACCTCGCTGAACC
>CAZGDZ010000156.1:2021-5765 GCA_964524855.1 uncultured Macromonas sp. | reverse complement strand
GCCGTCACCGCAGAACACCCACACCTTGCGGTTCTCGGTGTTGGCAATGCCACGGGCGTGCAGGTACTTCAGGAACCGCGCCTGGTAGATCGCCATCAGCGGGCCCAGGCCCATGGAGACGGTCGGGAACTGCCAGAACTCGGGCATCAACTTGGGGTGCGGGTAGCTGCTCAGGCCCTTGCCGTCCACTTCCTGGCGGAAGTTCAGCAACTGCTCTTCGGTCAAGCGGCCTTCCAGGTAGGCACGTGCATACACACCCGGTGCCACATGGCCCTGGATGTAGAGGCAATCGCCGCCATGGCCTTCGCTTTCAGCGTGCCAGAAATGGTTGAAGCCGGCACCAAACATGTGGGCCAGCGACGCAAAAGAACCGATGTGGCCGCCCAGGTCACCGCCGTCGGCAGGGTTGTGGCGGTTCGCTTTGACCACCATGGCCATGGCGTTCCAGCGCATGTAGGCGCGCAGGCGCTCTTCAATTTCGATGTTGCCCGGGCAATGGGCTTCCTGGGTCGGCTCGATCGAGTTGACGTAACCTGTCGTCGCCGAGAAGGGCATGTCAATGCTGTTCTCGCGGGCCTCTTCCAGCAACTGCTCCAACAAAAAATGCGCCCGCTCAGGCCCTTCTTTTTCGATGACCGCGTTGAGGGCGTCTAGCCACTCTCGGGTTTCTTGATGGTCGACGTCGGGCTGGCCAAGACCGTTGGCCGGCGTGGGGCTTGCGGACATGTATGTCTCCTCGCGTTGGTACTGGAAAAAAGGTTACGGCCACTTGAGCGCCGTGTCACGAAGTTTCGCACGGATTTTGAAATTTTTCAACATGCGATCTATCATTTTATATTGTGAAATAAACCGGCCAGTTTGTGGCCTATGCACCACGGGATTTCCACTAGACTGCCTGACATGCAAGACTCTCCGAAGCGACGCACGCCCCTGTTGTGGTGGCGCAACCGATGGCGCAGCCTCAGCCCCCAAAAGCAAGACCGACTGGCCACGCTGGGTCCACTGCTGTCGGTGATTCTGTTCCTCGCAGCCATTTTTTCGGCCCTGA
Source organism: uncultured Macromonas sp. (assembly GCA_964524855.1). Classification (GTDB taxonomy): domain Bacteria; phylum Pseudomonadota; class Gammaproteobacteria; order Burkholderiales; family Burkholderiaceae_C; genus CAZGDZ01. The sequence goes on along the minus strand of CAZGDZ010000156.1, from coordinate 4,717 downwards.
CCTACTTCACGCTGGAAGAACGCGATCGTGAAATGGAGGCCGTGACCCGGGATGTGGAATACGCGCAACAGCGCCTGAGGCTGCGACTGTTGGAGCGGCAGGAACAGCTGATGCGGATCGCCCGCGACATCACCAACCGCGAGTTGGACAAAACCGAGTTCAACTTTCAGATTGAAACCCTGGTGTCCCAATACCCCGAATTGCTGGCGGTGACCTGGGTCAACCAGTTGCGCGAAGTGGTGACGGGTTACGCGTCGCCCAGCGCCCCCCCTGAAATGTCTCGCCAGCCCGAGCAACCCTTGGGGCTGGACAGCACCGACGGCACCTTCGAGCTGGCACGGGAACTGCGGCAAACGGTCTACTCCCGCCCGATGGTGCAGCAGGGCGAGCACACCATCATGTTGCTGGTGCCCCTGAACGAGCAGGGGCGCTTCAGCGGCGTGCTGATGGCGGAATACTCCATCGAAGCCATGTTGCGGTTTGGCGTACCCAATGAAGTGTTGGCACGATACGCCGTCACCCTGTTGGACGAGCAACAGCAAGTGGTGGCCGGAACGCCCCACACCGGCTCGGTCTCGGGACTCAATCGCCTGCCCTGGGCCGCCAAGGCGCAATCGCACGAAATGCCGGTGTCACCCATCGGCAACAGCCTGATTCTGAAAGCAGAAGGTTACCGCACCAACCGCGACACCATTGGTGAAGCCTTTTTCTGGGTCGTCGGGGCCATGAGCGCCCTCACCGTCTGGATGCTGCTGGCCAACATGCGGCACACCCGGCGACGGCTGCAGGCGCAGCGCGCTCTGGTGGCCGAAACCAACTTCCGCCGGGCGATGGAAAACTCCATGCTCACCGGCATGCGCGCGCTCGACATACGCGGGCGGATCGCGTATGTGAACCCCGCCTTTTGCAGCATGACCGGCTGGACCGAAGACGAACTGCTCGGCGCCAAGCCACCCTTCCCCTACTGGCCCGACTCGGAACACGAAAGCCTGATGGCGCGACTGGAGGATGAACTCAACGGCCGGTCGTTGCCGGGAGGGTTTGAAGTGCCCGTCAAACGCAAAAACGGCAGCATCTTTTTTGCGCGGATGTATGTGTCCCGCCTGATCGACCCCAACGGACAGCAAACCGGCTGGATGACGTCGATGACCGACATCACCGAGCCCAAACGAATCCGCGAAGAGCTGACGGCGTCTTACGACCGCTTCACCACCGTGCTGGACAGCCTGGATGAAGCGATTTCGGTGGCGCCCCTGAGCAGCTCGGAGCTGCTGTTTGCCAACAAGATGTACCAAACGTGGTTTGGCACGGCGGGCCAGGGCCACCGCCTGCTGGTCGAATCATCATCGGCCCGCCCGGCCACACAGGATGCCGAATCGAACGACCTGGTGGATGGTCTGGCTGGCCTGCCCACCGACGCCCTGCTGGAAGCCAGCGCCGAAAACGCCCAAATTTTCGTTGCCGAACTGAACAAGTGGCTCGAAGTCCGCACCCGCTACCTCACCTGGGTGGACGGGCGACTGGCGCAAATGGTGATCGCCACTGACATCACCGCCCGCCGCCTGGCCGAAGAACAAGCTGCGCTGCAAGCCGGGCGCGCCGAAACCGCCAGCCGGCTCATCACCATGGGCGAAATGGCGTCCAGCGTGGCGCACGAGCTGAACCAGCCACTGACCGCCATCAGCAACTACAGCAGCGGGATGATTGCCCGCCTGCAAAAACAGCAAATCACGCCTGAGGAATTGCTGGGTGCTTTGGAGAAAACCGCCAAGCAGGCGCAACGGGCGGGCCAGATCATCCAGCGCATCCGCTCGTTTGTGAAACGCAGCGAACCCAACCCCACCCTGTCGGACGTGGCGCAAATGGTGAGCAACGCCACCGAACTGGCGGAAATCGACCTGCGCCGCCACATGATACGGCTCAACATCTACGTGGCCGCCCGCCTCGCCTGATGGTGGACCCGATCCTGATCGAGCAGGTGCTGATCAACCTGATCAAAAACGGCGGGGAAGCGATCGTGCAGGCGCAGCGCACGCCCGCGCAGCGACACATCGAACTCACCGTCACCCCCAAGCGCGTCGATGGGCAAGACACGATCGACTTCTGCGTGACCGACACCGGCAAAGGCGTACCGATGGAGCAGCTTGAACGCATCTACGAAGCGTTTTACAGCACCAAGGCCGAGGGCATGGGGATCGGCCTCAAGCTGTGCCGCTCCATCGTGGAGTCCCACCACGGCAGGCTGCAGGCACGAAACCTCTACAATGGGCAAGAGATCACGGGTTGCGAATTCAGCTTTTGGATACCCGTGCCATCCCCTGTCAATGCGTGAAGACCCGCGCCCGCAGGTGTGGGTGAGCAGACAAAACGAGAAAGAGTGAGATGAGCTTGATTCCGAAACGAGGCACGGTGTACGTGGTGGACGACGACGAGGCGGTTCGCGACTCGCTGCAATGGCTGCTGGAAGGCAAGGACTACCGGGTCCGCTGCTTCGAGTCTGCCGAGGCTTTTCTCAGCCGTTACGACGCCCGCGAAGTGGCCTGCCTGATCGCCGACATCCGCATGGGCGGCATGACTGGCTTGGATTTGCAAAATCGCCTGCTGGAACGCCAATCCCCCCTGCCCATCGTGTTCATCACCGGTCATGGCGATGTGCCCATGGCGGTGGAAACGATGAAAAAAGGCGCGCTGGACTT
>CAZGDZ010000156.1:1521-2011 GCA_964524855.1 uncultured Macromonas sp. | reverse complement strand
TCATCCAGAAGCCTTTCAATGAAGATCAATTGGTGGACTTAGTGGAGCGCATGCTGGACAAGGCCCGCGACGCATTCGCGGTCTACCAGCAGGCCGTCAACCGCGATGCGCTGCTCAGCAAGCTCACCACCCGCGAATCTCAGGTGCTGGAACGCATCGTCGCCGGACGACTCAACAAACAGATTGCCGACGACCTGGGCATCAGCATCAAAACGGTGGAAGCGCACCGCGCCAACATCATGGAAAAGCTGGGCGCCAACACGGTGGCCGACCTGCTCAAAATTGCCCTAGCGCCGACACCCCCAGCCACCGCCAAAGCCTGATTCTGGTCTTCTCCGCTCTCATGACTGCACAACTGATCGACGGCAACGCGCTGTCTCGCCAACTTCGCACCCAAGTATCCGAGCGCGTGGCCGCGCTGAAATCGCGTGGCATCACCCCGGGCCTGGCTGTGGTGCTGGTGGGCGACAACCCGGCCAGCCAGGTGTAT
>CAZGDZ010000156.1:0-1502 GCA_964524855.1 uncultured Macromonas sp. | reverse complement strand
GTGAAAGCCTGCGAAGACACGGGCATGCACTCGGTGCTGGAAAAGTACGACGCCAGCATGACCGAGGCTGACCTGTTGGCCCGGGTGGAGGCGCTGAACAACGACCCGACCATCCACGGCATCTTGGTACAGCTTCCCTTGCCAGCCCACATTGACGCCCACAAGGTGATTGAAGCCATCAGCCCGGCGAAAGACGTGGATGGCTTCCACGTTGCCAGCGCAGGTGCCTTGATGGTGGGGCAGCCTGGTTTCTGGCCGTGCACGCCCTACGGCTGCATGAAGATGCTGGAGAGCATTGGCTACGACCTGCGCGGCAAGCACGCGGTTGTGATCGGCCGCAGCAACATCGTGGGCAAGCCCATGGCGATGATGCTGTTGCAAAAGGACGCCACGGTCACCGTGTGCCATTCCCGCACGGCCAACCTGAAAGCCCAGACATTGCAGGCCGACGTGATCGTGGCCGCAGTGGGCAAACGCAACGTACTGACCGCCGACATGGTGAAACCCGGCGCGGTAGTGCTCGACGTGGGCATGAACCGCAACGACGAAGGCAAACTCTGCGGCGACGTGGACTTTGACGGGGTGAAAGAAGTTGCCGGCCACATCACCCCAGTGCCGGGTGGGGTGGGTCCGATGACCATCACCATGCTGATGGTCAACACACTGGAATCTGCCGAACGCGCAGCCGGCTAGGTCAGCCAGCGATCAGGTGTGAGTGGCGCCAGTGCGGCGCCCCAACCACCACAGCGCACGCAAGGCGCACAACCACTGCACCAGGATCAAACCCGTCCCCACGGCGTGCCACAGGCGCAGGTTGCCACCAGTGCTGCGCGCGGTGAGGATGCGTTCCGCGACCGCGTTTTCCTGCAGCAAAGCGGCCAATGCCGCCAGCAGCAACCAAGGCAGCACAGGCCAGCGGGCCAACACTTCGGTCCCCTTGAGTCGCTGTAATCGCCCCCAAACCAGCAGCAGCAGAGCCGCAACCACGGTTAACCACGCCTGGGCCTGAAACAGCTTCGCCGCAAACGGTCCGGCCACCGCTGGATTGCCGAAAAAGGCGAACGCCATGGGCACAGCGACGAAACTGATCCCGCTCAAACCGCCCCACCACAGTGCGGCCAGCAGCAAAGGCCAACGGTCGAACCAGGCGGTCATGCACCACATGGTCACTGGTAGCGTACGCCCACCACCTCGAAGCGCTTGACGCCGCCCGGCGCCTGCACCTCGGCCACGTCGCCTTCTTCCTTGCCAATCAATGCCCGCGCAATGGGACTGGAAATGTTGATCAGCCCCAGCTTCAAGTCTGCTTCGTCCTCGCCCACGATCTGGTAAGTCACGGCTTCACCGGTGGTTTCCTCTTCCAGCTCCACCGTGGCGCCAAACACCACACGCCCACCGGCATCCAGCGCCGACGGGTCGATGATCTGTGCCACCGACAGCTTGCCTTCGATCTCGGCAATGCGGCCTTCGATGAAGCCCTGGCGTTCCTTGGCGGCATCGTA
>CAZGDZ010000155.1:0-5810 GCA_964524855.1 uncultured Macromonas sp. | reverse complement strand
ATTGCGCTGGCCATGGGGCGCGGTCGGCTGAATGCCCCGCACGGTGAACGGGGGCAGTTGATTGGGCACACCCAGCCCCGGCGCATTGCGGCCAGTTCGGTGGCCAGCCGCATTGCCGAGGAGCTGAACACCCCCTTGGGTGAGGTGGTGGGCTACAAAGTGCGGTTCCACGACCGCTTGAGCAAGAGCGCTTCGGTCAAGCTGATGACCGACGGCATTTTGCTGGCCGAAACGCAGACCGACCCGCTGCTGAAGGCCTACGACACGCTCATCATTGACGAGGCGCACGAGCGCAGCCTGAACATCGACTTCCTGTTGGGCTACATCAAGCAGATCCTGCCGCGCAGGCCGGATCTGAAGGTCATCGTCACCTCTGCCACCATTGACGCCGACCGCTTCGCACAGCACTTTGCTTCAAGAAAAGGCCCGGCGCCAGTGCTGATGGTGTCGGGCCGCACCTACCCGGTGGAGATGCGCTACCGGCCCTTCGAGGAAACCCGCAAGGGCGCGGATGCTTACGACCTGAACGATGCCATTGCCGATGGCGTGGACGAGTTGTGGCGTGGTGGTGCCAAGGGCGGCGACATTCTGGTGTTTTTGCCCGGCGAGCGTGAAATCCGAGAGGCCGCCGACCACCTGCGCAAGCACCTGAGCCACCAGCCGGTGCTGCGCAACGCCGAGGTGCTGCCCCTGTTCGCACGGCTCAGTCAGGCCGAGCAAGACCGCATCTTCCACCCCGGGCGCGAGCGGCGCATCGTGCTGGCCACCAACGTGGCGGAAACCTCGCTCACCGTGCCGGGGATTCGTTATGTGATTGACGCGGGCACAGCGCGCGTGAAGCGCTACAGCCTGCGCAGCAAGGTGGAGCAACTGCTTGTGGAGTCCGTGAGCCAGGCGGCGGCGAACCAGCGTGCGGGTCGTTGCGGTCGGGTGGCGGATGGCATTTGCATTCGCCTGTACGACGAGACCGACTTCAACGCCCGCCCACGCTTCACTGACCCCGAGATCTTGCGCTCGTCGCTGGCAGCGGTGATTTTGCGGATGAAGTCGCTGCACTTGGGGCAAGTGGAAGACTTCCCCTTTTTGGAGGCACCGTCGCGCCGCGCCATCACCGACGGCTACCAGCTGCTGCAGGAGCTGGGTGCGGTGGACGAGGCCAACGAACTCACGAAGCTGGGTGGCGAACTGGCCAAGCTGCCCCTGGACCCGCGCGTGGGCCGCATGATTCTAGAGGCGCGCGAGCGCCAGGCGTTGGACGAGGTGCTGGTGATTGCCAGCGCGCTGAGCGTACAAGACGTGCGCGAACGCCCGATGGAGGCGCAGGCCCAGGCCGATCAGGCCCACGCCAAGTTCGATGACGAGAAGAGCGAATTCACCAGCTACCTCAAGCTCTGGCAGTGGTTGGATCACTCGCGCGGCGGCAAGCACAAGGACGGGCATGCCGAACACAAGCTCAGCAATCGCCAGTACGAGGCCTTGCTGCGCCAGAACTACGTCAGCGTGCGCCGCGTGCGCGAGTGGCGTGACATCTATAGCCAGCTCCACACGGTGGTGGCGGAGCATGGCTGGAAGCTCAACACGTTGCCTGCAAGCTACGAACAATTGCACCTGTCCATGTTGGCTGGCCTGCTGGGCAACATCGGTTGCAAGCACGAGACCGAAGACGTTTACGTCGGCGCGCGCGGCATCAAGTTCCACCGCCACCCCGGGGCTCACCTCAGCAAGCGGCCAGGGCGTTGGATCGTCTGCGCCGAGTTGGTGGAAACCGCCCGCCTGTTTGGGCGCGGCATAGCCGCCATCGAGCCGCAGTGGCTGGAGCAAGTGGGGGCACACCTGCTGAAAAAGCAGATGCTTGACCCCCACTGGGAAAAGAAGGCCGCCGAGGTGGTGGCGCTGGAGCGTGCCACGCTCTATGGCTTGGTCATTTACAGCCAGCGCCGCGTCAACTACGGCCGCGTGGACCCCGCTGGTGCTCGTGAAATTTTCATCCGCGAGGCGTTGGTGGGCGCCCAGCACGACGACACCTGGCCCGCCGAAAGCGTGAGCCGCCTGCCGTTCCTGGGCGCCAACCGCAAGCTCATCGCGCAGGTGCAGGAACTGGAGCACAAGTCGCGCAGGCAAGACGTTCTGGTGGACGACGAGCTTATCTACGCCTTCTACGACAGCCAGTTGCCCGCCGACATTTGCAGCGGCCGCGAGCTGGAACGCTGGTACCGCCACACCGTGCGTGAGCAGCCGCAGGTGTTGCGCCTGACGCGCGAGGAACTGATGCGCCACGAGGCGGCGGGCATCACCACGCAGGCCTTCCCCAAGGTGATCAAGCTCGGTGGTGTGGACTGCGCCGCCACGTACTTGCACGAACCCGGTGACCCCAAGGACGGGCTCACCGTGACCGTGCCGTTGTTTGTGCTCAACCAGGTGCAGGAGGACCGCTGCGAATGGCTGGTGCCCGGCATGCTGAAGGACAAAATCCAGGCTTTGCTGAAGAGCCTGCCGCAAAAGCCGCGCTCGCGCCTGGTGCCACTGCCCGAAAGCGCCGAAAAGCTGGCAGCGCTGCTCAGTACGCCTGAACGCTGGGCGCAGGGTGCCTTGACCGACGCACTGCTGGCCGAGGTGCGTCAAATCACGGGGCTCGACGTGAAGCGCGCCGACTTCAAGCTTGACATGCTGCAGCCCCACCACTTCATGAACCTGCGCGTGGTGGACGAGCACGGCAGGCAGTTGGGCCAGAACCGCAACCTGCCCGCGCTGAAGGCCGAATGGGGAGTGAAGGCGCGCGGCGCATTCCAGGCGCTGGCGGGCTTGCGTTTGCAGGGCGGTGCAGCTGGGCAGGCGGCCGGATCAGCCCCGGCGCAAGTGCTCCAACAGGCGGCCACTGCAGTGCCCAAAGGGGGCCAGGGGTCTACAGCGCAAGCACCGGCCAAAGCTGATGTAGCCACAAGCGCCAATGCCCCGCTGGACGGTGCCCAACGCTACACCACCTGGACCTTCGGCGAGATGCCGGAGCTGCTCGAAATCCGCCAACGCGGCCAGACGCTCATCGGCTTTCCCGCCCTGGTGGACTTGGGTGATGCGGTGGCCATCGAGGTGTTCGACGACCCTGCCATCGCTGCGGTCAAACACCGCGTGGGCCTGCGCCGCCTGTTCGCACTGCAGGTGCGTGAAGCCCTGAAGTACCTGGAAAAGAACATCCCCGAGTTGCAGAAGATGGCCGTGGCCTACATGCCGCTGGGGACGCTGGAGGAACTGCGCAGCCAGATCATTGACGTGGCCCTGGAGCGCGCCTTCCTGCTGGAGCCCCTGCCCACCACAGAGTCCGCCTTCCGCCAGCGGCTGGACGAAGGGCGAGGCCGCCTCACCCTCATCGCCAATGAGGTGGCGCGCCTGGCGCTCAACATCCTGCAGGAATTTGCGGCGGCCACGCGCAAGGTGAAGGACAGCAAGAACGCCACCGATGCCGTGGCTGACATCCAACAACAGTTGCAACGGTTGTGCCCAAAACGCTTCATCGCCGACACACCCTGGACGCAACTGCAGCACCTGCCGCGCTACCTGAAGGCCACCGTGCTGCGGCTGGACAAGTGGCGCGCCGACAGCGCCCGCGACGCTGCCCGCCTGAGCGAACTGCGCCCGCTTGAGCAAAAGTTCTGGCGCCTGGTGGCAGAACGCAAGGGCACCCTGGACAGCCGCCTGGAAGAGTTTCGCTGGCTGCTGGAGGAACTGCGCGTGAGCCTATTTGCGCAGGAACTGCGCACCCCGCAACCCGTCAGCGTCAAGCGCTTGGAGCGCGCGTGGATGCAGGTGCAGGGCGGGTGAGGCTCAGCGCGCCACCGTTCGCCATACCTGAACGGCGAACAGCACCACGGACAGACCGACAAGCACTGACGCAAGACCCAGCAACGGGCCCACGGCCGCGTACCCGAGCAGTTCGACCACGAGCAGCGCCAACAGCACCGGCAACGCCAGGTTGAAAAGCCAGAAATGGATGGTGGCGAGCCTGCCCTGGGCCGTGGCTGGCCAAGTGTGGTTCACGAAGGCAAAGAGGCTCATCGAAACCCACCCCAGCAGGTTGATGTGGGCGTGTGCGGGTCGCAGTGTGAAGTCGCCGCTGGCACCCATTCCTACCCCGATCAGCACCCCCACGGAAAAATAGACCACCGCAATGCGCAGCCAGACCGCGCTCCTCGGATTGGTGTTCATGACCGTTCTCCTCGGTTGTGGAGGTGTCCGGTGCACGTGTATGCGGCGTGTCCGTCCCATCCCCGAGGGCATTGTCTGCCTGTGACCGAGGTTGTCAACCTGATTGGCGTCGGGGTTATTTCAGAGCCGGGCCAGCCGGTCCAGCGCCAGGCGCAAGGTTTCGTCCTTCTTCGCAAAGCAGAAGCGCACCACATGCTGGTCAAAGCCATCGCCGTAGAACGCCGAGAGGGGGATGGCCGCCACGCCCACCTCGCGTGTCAGCCACTGGCAGAAATCGGCCTCGCTCAGGCTGCGCTCGGGCACGGCCAGTTCGCTGTAGTCCACGCACTGGAAGTAGGTGCCTTCACCAGCCAGCATCTTGAAGCGTGTCCTTGCCAGACCTTGGCGGAACAGGTCGCGCTTGGCCGCATAAAAAGCCGGAAGCTCCAGATACGGCGCCGGGTCGGCCATGTAGGCGGCCAGCCCGTGCTGCATGGGCGTGTTCACGGTGAACACGTTGAACTGGTGCACCTTGCGGAACTCTGCCATCAGCGGGGCGGGCGCGGCCACGTAGCCCACCTTCCAGCCTGTCACATGGTAGGTCTTGCCAAAGCTGCTCACGATGAAGGCGCGCGCCGCCAGCCCGGGGTAGCGAGCAGCGCTCTCGTGCGGCTGGCCGTCATAGACCATGTGCTCGTACACTTCGTCGCTGATGAGCAGCACGTCGGTGGGCGCGAGCAGTTCCTGCAGGCGCAGCATGTCGTCGCGTTTCCACACCGTGCCGCTCGGGTTGTGCGGGCTGTTGACGATGATGGCGCGCGTGCGTGGCGTCATAGCCGCCGCGATCTTTTCAAAGTCCGGCCTAAAGGTGCCAGGGGTCAATGGCACACGCACCACCACACCACCGGCCAGTTCGATGTTGGGTACATAACTGTCGTAGCATGGCTCCAGCACGATCACCTCGTCGCCCGGGTGCACCACGGCCAGTATGGCCGTGAGGATGGCTTGCGTGGCGCCCGCTGTCACGGTGATCTCGCTGCCCGCGTCGTAGGTATGGCCGTACAACGTCTGCACCTTGCGCGCAATGGCCTCACGCAGCACCGGCACGCCAGTCATGGGCGGGTACTGGTTCAAGCCAGCGCGCATGGCCTGTGTCACCGCGTCCACCAGGCGCGGGTCGCAATCAAAATCCGGGAAGCCTTGCCCCAGGTTGACGGCGCCTTTTTCGGCCGCCAGCGCGGACATGACGGTGAAGATGGTGGTACCCACATGAGGCAGGCGGCTGTGCAGCTTGGGGGGGTGTGCTGCGTCAGTTGAAAAGGTGCTGGGCAAATTCATGGCAGGCGCAACCATCTTGTGATGGTCGGGTGTCAAAGGTCGTAATCCGGTCCATGCCCTTGCATGGCCTTCAAAATCAGGTCGCGCGACAGACGGTCGCTCATGAATTCGGCAAAGCGCAGCACGAAATGCCGCAGGTATGCGCCGCGCTTGAAGGCCACGCGCGCCACGTTGTGGCCGAACAAGTGTCCCGCCGGACGCGACACCAGGTCGGGGTGGCGCTCTTCGCCCTGCATCGCCATTTCGGCCACGATGCCCACGCCCATACCCAATTTCACGTAGGTCTTGATCAC
>CAZGDZ010000154.1:0-5816 GCA_964524855.1 uncultured Macromonas sp. | reverse complement strand
AGGTCATCCGCTACGGGCTGGGTGCCGTCAAGGGCACCGGCCAGCAGGCGATTGAGGCCATCGTCGCCGCGCGCGAGGGTAAAGGAGTCGGCCCTGCTGGCGACACCGTGGGCCCGTTCAAGAGCCTGTTCGACTTCTGCAACCGGGTCGATCGGGGCCGTCTGAACAAGCGCACGGTCGAGGCTTTGATCAAGGCTGGCGCCTTCGACAGCTTTGACCTTAACCGAGCTTCGCTGTTGGCTTCGGTGGAGCGGGCGTTCGACTACGCCAACGCCCAACAGGCCAACGCCAACCAGGGCGGCCTGTTCGACATGTTCGGCGAAGACGACCACGGCGCCAGCACCCAGGAACCCGACCTGGTGGAAATGCTGCCCTGGGGCATCAAGGAACGCCTGACGCACGAAAAAACCGCCATCGGCTTTTACCTCAGCGGCCACCTGTTTGACGAGGTGGAGCGCGAGGTGCGCCGCTTCGCTCGCACCCCCATCGGTGATGTGGTGGACAGCCGCGACCCGGTGCTGCTTGCCGGCATCGTCACCGACCTGCGCGTCATCAACGGCCAGCGCGGCAAGGTCGCCATCTTCAAGTTGGACGACAAGACTGGCACGATGGAGGCGACAGCAGATGAAAACCTCATCAACCAGCACAAAAACCTGTTGAAGGACGACGAACTGGTGCTGGCCCAGGTGCTGGCGCAGCCGGACCGCTTCTCGGGCGGCTTGCGGCTGAAGGTGCAACAGTTGTGGGATTTGGGCGCAGCGCGCTGTCGTTTCGGCAAGTACTTGCGCGTGGCGGTCAACGGCCAGGCGCCCGATGTGGCGTCGCTCGTCAAAACATTCCCGCCCCAGCGCGAAATGACGGAGCAGGGCGAGCTGGTGCGAGGATTGCCGGTGCGGCTGGAAGTGATCCGCGACACGGCGCGCTGTGAACTCCAGTTGGACGACCGTGCGCTGTTTTTCCCGTCGGATGCGGCGCTGGCCGCCTGGATGGCGCAGGCCCACGAGCGGCGGGCCGCGATCGTCTTCGATTGAGGGTTTGCCGGTGGCCCCGCGCCTGCCTATACTGGACGCCTCGCACACCACGCACCTTTCATTGAGGCTATACGTGAGGCTATACGTGAGGCTGCCATGTCAATTGATGAGCGCGTTCTGGGCGTCGTCGATGCCCTCTATGCGGCCGCAGTGGACGAGTCGCTCTGGTCCCATGCGCTACAGAAACTCACCGACCTGACGGGCAGCCAAGCGGCGAGCTTCTGGGTGCTGGATGCATCGGCCCAGCCCTGTCTTCCGACGTTCGCGTACATCAATCTCGATCCAGGGTTCATTCAGGAGTACCTGGATCAGATGGCGACCCTCGATCCGACAGTGCAATATTTGGTGGACCACCCGGGGCAACCCATTGTTCACGATGGCCTGTTCATCACTGAGAGAGACAAAGACCGCCACCTCTACTACGACTGGCATCACCGGCACAGCGAAACGCGCTTTCGTCTCGTCAGTCAAATGTCTCCAGCCCCTGGCGTACAGGCGGGCGTGGCCCTGCACCGGACCCGCAAGGCGGGGCGCTTCGAGCGTCCTGATATAGACTTGTTCACTGTCCTGCACCGGCACATCGAACGTGCACTGGCACTGGGTTTCCAGTTGGGCTCGGTGTCCTCCATGCAGCAAGGCTGCGCCGATGTGCTGGACCGCAATCCCGCCGGGGTGCTGTTGCTGGACGCACACCAGCGCGTGGTGTACGCGAACCGGGCAGCGATGGACTTTTGTGCTTTGGGCGATGGCTTGAGTCTGTCGTCCAACATGTTGGGGCTGGCGCGCCGGAAAGACCACGATCGTCTGCGCCAACTGTTGGCACAAGCCTTGTCCATGCGCGCGGGCCAGGCGGTGCTCAACGAAGGGCTGATGCAGGTGCACCGCCCATCGGGTCAACGGCCTTATTTACTGCTGGTGGCGCCTGTGGGGGGTGGGTATTCTGCCCTTTCTGCATTGCGACCGGCTATCTCTATAGTGATCACCGATCCGGAGGTTCGCCCACGCATGAGCGCTCAGCGCCTGAAGGTGGCATTTGACCTGACTGAGGCGGAAGCACTTCTCGCTTCCGGACTGGCCGCTGGTGACGATCTGCAGACCGTGGCGGCGCAGTTGGGCATCCAATACGCCACCGCCCGCACGCGCCTGGCCGAGGTGTTTCGCAAGACGGGCACGCACCGCCAGAGCGAGCTCACATGCCTGATCTCGTCTTCCCTTTCTGCTTGACGCGCGTCACGCAACTATCAAACGATAGTTGCCGTCACGGGCTCGCATCTTCATCATTTGTCCAGGTGCCATAACGACGTCCGCGACGCTCACCGCCTGAGCGGGGGGCAACGTAGCGCTGCGTCTGAACTGAAAGGAAACGACAACATGAGCCAGCTTTCAAGGCCTTTCCTGCCTGTTCACCACCTGGTACGAGCTGCCACATTGGCGATGTCAGCCTGGGCGCTTCCCGGATTCACGGCCCCGGACTGGGACATCGTTGGCATCAAACTGGGTATGACGGAAGCCCAGGCGCGTGCGGCCATCAAAGCGCATAGCGCGCAAGCCGTGTTCAATGACAAGACGCTGAAGTTCACCTTCAATGACGGTGCCAGTCGGCAGGAGACGGCTGCCTTTCTCGCCTTGTTCAGCGCGCGCATTCCAAACCCGACCAATACCAGCGACATCGAGAACATCGAGCTGGATTTTTCTCCACCGCCGCAGGAGCAACGGGTGATCAGAGTGCGACGCACGATGACTCTTTGGAAAGACCCTCCTGCGTTGGAACGCGTGCAGGACTCGCTGATACAGAAATATGGGAAGCCGCGGAATTCTCAAACCAGTGGCATCGGCGAAAAAATTTGGGGAGCAACTTGGGCCGAGTCCGGAAAAACACTTTGCGGCGGCGAGAAACGTTTCTTTATCTCTGTCGGCCAGAGTCCGGATAGTCTGAGACTGTTTCACCAGCTTCAAAAAGAGAGACTCGCCCCAGCCGATCTCTCGCAATGCGGGGCGCAGATGCGCGGGAGTCTGCGTTACCGTGAGGGGGGCTCTTCCGTCTACGCTGTAGAAATAGAGATGAGAAATTACGACTACGCACTTCCCGCACTCGAGGCCACCGCCAAGTGGATCGCCGACCAGGAAGCCGCAGCGAGAAAGGCCCGGCTCAATTCGGGTTCGGCACCTAAGTTCTGACGGCAGATGCCAGGAGGACCATCACCATGTCACTGACCATGCTCTCCGGTGTTGTCACCGGAATTCGCCACTCGACCGAGACCGTGGGGCATGTCGGAAAAAACGGCGGCCACATCCATACCGGCCAGGTGCTGGCCTTTCGTGTGGACGACCACCCGGCGCAACTCAAGCTGAAGGACATGCCCGATATCCGCGAGGGTGAGCGCGTCACGCTGGCCGGCCGTTTGAAGAATGGCACTTTCCAGGCGCTGGCCCTGCGTAACGACCAGACGCGGGCGGTCTATGCCACACCGGCTGCTGCGGGGTATGTGATGGGGGGCTTGATGGTGGCGGTGGGTGTCCCGCTGTTGTTCGTCCTGGTCGGCGTGTTGTTCATCGGCTTCGGTGGCTATACGCTGTACCAGGCACACAACTATTCCAAGGCAGCGGGCATGCTGCAGGGCCCAAGCAATGTGTGATCACCCGTCCCCAATGCGTTTCATCGCCTCGGCCTTGCTGGTGTTCGGTTGTACGCTGTCAGCCGCCAACGCGGCGCAGCCCTTGCACAAGCTCCTGTTTGCCGATGCTTCCGGCATTCCTGAGTCCGACGAGCGGGCCATCGCCCGGCTTACCGGCTGGCGAGTCGCGGCGGATGGAAAGGGCGTGACTGATCAGAATTGCGGCACGATCCCGGTCCAAACCCGGGTCCTTGAACTCGCGGCAGGCGTCGCGCCCGGCGTGCTTTTTGTGTGGGGCAACGGTTGCACCTCTGGCCATGCCGGTTCCTCGGTTTCGCTCTATGTCAAAGGGCCCAAGGGTTACGCCATGCAAATGGGGTTTCCTGGTTTCGACGTCGTGCCACTGCCAAACCGCAGGCAGGGTTATGTCGATCTGCGCGTCGAGGGGCCGGGTGAATGCCAGCCGGTGTGGGGCTGGACCGGTAAATCCTACGACTTCGTGTGCAGCGTCGAGTCCAGGCGCGGTGCATGCCGCCAGGCGGGTGGCAACGCTGCCAAACTGTGCCAACGTTGACGCTTTGATGGGTGGGCGGTTTGGGCCGGCTGTTCAGTCCTGCGGCCTGAAGCCCAGGATCAGGGTGGACGGCACCCGTCCGTTTTCGTCTTGCGGCAGCCGGCCGGTGCGTTCCACGGCCCGCAGCACCGCGTCGTCCCAGGCGGCGTGCCCGCTGGATTTGAGCAAACGGCTGTCCACAATGGTGCCGTCGGGCAGTGCCCGAACCTCCACCTCGGCGCGCGGGTTGCCGCTGATCATGTCGGTGAACACGATGTTAGGGCGGATGCGGGCCACCAGTCGCCCCGCATAGCTGGCGGATGGCCCGCTCGATTGGGTGGCCGTGCCGCGCGCGGTGGCGCTGCCCATGGCGTTGGCTTGGCCCATCATGCGTTCCAAGTTCTTCTTGCGCTCCGCTTCCAGTTGGGCTTCCTGCTTGGCCTGCCGTTCCCGGTCTGCTTTGTCGCGGGCCAGTTTCTCTTGCCGTTCGCGCTGGGCCTGCTGTTCCGCCTTGCGTTGCGCTTCCAGTCGCTGTGCCTCGCGCCGCTGTTGCTCTGCCTGTTGTTGTTTGAGGCGTTCTGCCTCCTGCTTCTTTTGCAGCGCAATTTGCGCGTCCTGAGCGGCATGTGCGGGCGGCGGCGGGGCAGGGCGCACCGGCTCGGGTTTCGGTACCGGTCGGGGTGGTGGCGTCGGCTCGGGTTCTGGCTCCACCGCGCGCGGCGCCGCCTGTTGGGGCAGGCGCGACCACAACTCCGCTTCGGCCACCACCACCGTGTCGCGCTGCCAGCCCACACCCCACGTCAGGGCCAGCACCAGCAGGCCGTGCACCACCAGGGCGGTGGACAGTGGGCCACGCCAACGCCCCCCGTCGGGCGGGCTCAAGTCCAGGGTGTCAGCGGTGGCCTGCATGCCTGTGGCTCTGCCGCTTCAGCGGCCCTGTTGCACCGACAAGCCCACCCGAGCCACGCCAGCGCGCTGCAGTTCGTCCATGGCGTTCACCACCATTTCGTACTTCACCGACTTGTCAGCGCTGATGATCACCGGCACCGCCGCCTCGCCAGTCGCTACGGGGCCCTGCAGGGTCTTCACCCGGGCCACCAGTGTGCGCAAGGTCACCGGCTCTGCCGTGCCGCTGGCGGTACCGTCGCGCACTGCCAGCTGACCTTCCTTGTCAATCACCACCTGCACGTACCGGTCGGGCTGGCGCGCAGCCTGGCCCACACTGGGCAGCTCAATCTGGCTGGGGGACAGCATCGGCGCGGTGACCATGAAAATGATCAGCAGCACCAGCATCACGTCGATGAACGGCACCATGTTGATCTCGTTCATGGTGCGGCGGCCTTTGCCACGGCGGGCGATGGCGGGCATGGCGTGCTACTCCTGCGGCTTCAGGCAGTGGGTGCGCCGCTGGTCGCGCCCACGTTGCGTTGCAGGATGTTGGAGAACTCCTCCATGAAGGTCTCCAGGTGGTTGGCCACGCGGTCGATCTCGTGGGTGAAGCGGTTGTAAGCCACCACCGCCGGAATGGCGGCAAACAGGCCGATGGCCGTGGCCACCCGGGCCTCGGCAATGCCGGGGGCCCCGGTGGCCAGCGTCACCAGGGTGAGCGGGGCCCGG
>CAZGDZ010000153.1:5000-5866 GCA_964524855.1 uncultured Macromonas sp. | reverse complement strand
CGCCGGCCGATGTCGGGGTTGGCGTACTTGGAGCCGATGACCTCGCCCTGCTCGGTCAGGCGGATCTGGCCGCGAACGGTGCCGGCCGGCTGCGCCAGGATGGCCTGGTAGCTGGGGCCGCCGCCCCGGCCCACTGTGCCGCCGCGGCCGTGGAACATGCGCAGCTGCACCGGCTGGCCCAGCTCGCGCGAGAGTTGGTCGAACAGCGCCACCAGCGCGGTTTCGGCGCGGTACAGCTCCCAGTTGCTGGTGAAGATGCCACCGTCCTTGTTGCTGTCGGAATAGCCCAGCATCACGTCCTGTTCGTGGTACTGGTTGGGGCCGCCGCGAAGCACCAGTGCCGCCACGCCGGGCAGGCGGTAAAACGCGTCCATGATGCCGGCCGCATTGCGCAGGTCTTCGATGGTCTCGAACAGCGGCACCACGATCAGGTCGGCCGCCGCGTCGTGGTCCAGGGTGCCACGCACCAGGCCCACTTCCTTTTGCAGCAGCAGCACTTCCAGCAGGTCGCTCACCGTTTCGGTGTGGCTGATGATGGCGTGGCGGATGCAGGCGGCGCCGAAGCGCTCGCGCATTTCGCGCGCGGTCTGGAAAATGGCCAGCTCGCTCAGGGTGTGGGCGGTGTAACGAGCGCCGGGCACGCGCAGCGGACGCGCGTCGTTGAGCAGGCGCAGCAGCAGTTGCTGCTTGGCGTCTTCGCCGAGGGCGCTGTAGTCGGGCTCGATGCGGGCGTGGGCCAGCAGGTCGGCCACCGCCAGCTCGTGTTGATCGGAGCTCTGGCGCAGGTCCACCGTGGCCAGGTGGAAGCCGAACACCTCCACCGTGCGGATGAGGGGTTTGAGCCGGTGCTGGGCCAGGGCTTCGCA
>CAZGDZ010000153.1:4100-4990 GCA_964524855.1 uncultured Macromonas sp. | reverse complement strand
GATCAATCGCTTCTTCCCCGAGCTGCCTGCCCGCGTCGAGCTGGCAACGATCTGCGGTCGCAACGTGAAGGCGGTCGAAGCCACACGCGAAACCTTCGGCTGGCAGAGTGCGGAGACTGACTGGCACAAGGTCATCGCCGACCCATCCATTGACATCATCGACATCGTCACGCCCAACGATACGCATTGCGAAATGGCCATCGCGGCGGCCAGGGCTTCGCAGCGCTGTTCCTTCAGCGAAGCGTCGATGGTGCGCAGGTCGGCCAGCAGTTCGTCGGCGCTGACGTAGGGATTTTGCGGGGCCACGGCATGGCGGGCGGCTTCGCCACCGGTGAGTTCATGCAGCGTGGCGGCCAGGCGGGCGTAGATGCCGGTGAGTGCGCGGCGGTAGGGCTCGTCCTGGCGGTGGGCGTTGGTGTCGGGCGAGCGCTCGGCCAGCGCTTGCATGGCCGGTGGCACCGGCAGCAGCATGGCCGACAGCGAAAGCTCCGCCCCCAGGTGGTGCACCTCGGTCAGCAGGTGGCGCAGCACCATGTCGGCTTGCTGTTGCAGCGCGTGGCGCAGTGTGTTGGCGGTGACGTTGGGGTTGCCGTCGCGGTCGCCGCCGATCCACTGGCCCATGCGCAGGAAGGACGCCACCGGGCGGCCGTCCAGCGCCTGTTCGATCTGGCTGTAAAGGCGCGGGATTTGCGGCAGAAAGGTGCTCTGGTAGTAGGTGAGCGCGTTCTCGATCTCGTCGGCCACGGTCAGCTTGGTGAAGCGCAGCAGCCGGGTGTGCCACAACTGCGTCACGCGGGCCAGCATCTGCGCTTCGTTGGTGCCCAGTTCGCGCGCCAGCAGGCGGTCGCTGTCGGCCGCGCCCTGTTGGCCGTCGGCGGCTTGCACAATGG
>CAZGDZ010000153.1:0-4090 GCA_964524855.1 uncultured Macromonas sp. | reverse complement strand
GCGGGCGCGCAGTTGCGCTTCGAAGTCGGCCTGGTCGCGCGGCAGCAGTTGTTCGCGCTCGGACAGCAGGTGGGCGATGGCGCGCTCGGCATCCAGGATGCTCTTGCGCTGCACCTCGGTGGGGTGGGCGGTGAGCACGGGCGAGAGGTGGCCGTGAGCCAGCGTCTGGATGATGGCGTCGGCGTCCACCCCGGCGTCGCGCATGCGAGCCCAGGTGTGGGCCAGGCTGCCCTCTTGCACATGGCCTGCGCGTTCGTGCACCGCGCGGCGGCGAATGTGGTGCCGGTCCTCGGCCAGGTTGGCCAGGTGGCTGAAGTAGGTGAAAGCGCGGATCACGCAGACCGCCTGGTCGTCGCTCAGGCCTTTGAGCAGCTTCTCGAGCTGCTTGTCGGCGGCGTGGTCGGCCTGGCGGCGGTAGGCCACCGAGAGTTGACGGATCTGCTCGATCAGCTCGTAAATCGCCACGCCCTCGTGTTCGCGAATGACGTCACCCAGCAGGCGGCCGAGCAGGCGGATGTCGTCGATCAGGGGTTGGTCCTTGTCAGGCGCGGGGGCGGGACGGCGGGGCATGGTTCTTCTATGGATGATGGTTGGAAGTTGTCTCCGGGAGCAGGCTCAGGCCGGTGCGGTTTCCATGGCTTTGGCCATGGTTTTGCCCAGCTCCACGCCCCACTGATCATAGGCGTGGATGCCCCACAAAGCGGCCTGGCAGAACACTTTGTGTTCGTACACGGCCACCAAGGCCCCCAAACTGTGGGGCGTGAGCGACGCCAGCCACACGGTGCTGTTGGGCACGTTGCCAGCAAAGGTGCGGTGCGGCAGCAATTCGCGGATGCGGTCTTCACTCAGGCCGCTGGCGCGCAGTTCGGCTTCGGTGGCGGCGGCGTCGCGGCCCAGGGCCAGTGCACGGGCCTGGGCGCGCAGGTTCAGCAGCACCACGCGGTGGTGTTCGGCCGCCAGCGGCAGGGGGGCGTCTTCGGTTTGCACGCCAATGAAGTCCACCGGCACGCGGTGGCGGCCCTGGTGCACCAACTGGAAATAGGCGTGCTGGCCATCGATGCCCAGCCCTCCCCACAGGATAGGGCCGGTACCGATCTCGCAGGGGCTGCCGTCCACGTGGGTGGACTTGCCGTTGGACTCCATGTCCATCTGCTGCAGGAAGCGGGTGAACTGGAACAGCCGGCTGGGATAAGCCGCCAGCATGTGGGTGGGGCAGCCCAGGAAGTTGCGGTTCCACACACCCAGCAGCGCCATCAGCAGCGGCATGTTCTGGTGGGCCGGGGCGGTCCAGAAGTGCTGGTCCATGGCGTGGCCGCCTGCCAGAAAGGCGCGGAAGTGCTCTGCCCCCACAGCGATGGCCAGTGGCAGGCCGATGGCCGACCAGACCGAGTAGCGACCGCCCACCCAGTCCCAGAACCCGAAGGTGTTGGCGGGGGCGTAGCCCTGCTGTTCAGCCGCCTGGGGCGAGGCCGTGACCGCGATCAGGTGCGGGGCTTGCTGCTCGGGGGTGGCCAGGCCGTGGTCGGCCAGCCAACGCTTGGCCGAAGCGGCGAGCGTCAGCGTTTCCTGGGTGGTGAAGGTCTTGCTCTGGACGATGAACAGGGTCTGCTCCGCCTTCAGGCCGCGCAGCACGCTGTGCAGGGCCCAGCCGTCGGGGTTGGAGACGAAGTGGACCTTGACATCGGACGAGACGTAAGCGTCGAGCGCCTCCACCGCCATGCGCGGACCCAGGTCAGAGCCGCCGATGCCGATGTTGACCACGTCGGTGATGCGCTGGCCGGTGTGGCCGAGCCAGCGACCGTCGCGCACCCGTTCGGCCGCGTCCAGAAAACGGTCCAGTTCCTGCTGCACGGCCTGCGTGACTTCGGCGCCCCAGGGCGGGTTGAGCATGGTGGTGCCGCGCAGCGCGACGTGCAGCACGGCGCGGTTTTCGGTGGCGTTGATGGGCTGGCCCAGCCGCTGGGCTTCGGCCAAGGCGCTGACCTGGCTCTCTTGCGCCAGTTGCAGCAGCGCGTCCAGCACCTCACCGGTCAGGGCCTGGTGGCTGGCGTCGAGCGTGAGGCCGGCGGCCTCCACCTGCAGGCGCTGGTGCCGTGTGTCCGGTGCATCGGCCAGCAATTCGCGCAGGTGCGGTAACGGCTGGCTGGCCAGGCCTTGCAGGCGTTGCCAGGCAGGGCGTTGGGTGGGCAGGGTGAAGGGGGTGGTGGTCATGGTGTCTGCTCTGCAGGGGCTATGGGGAGGGGCGTGTGGCGTCAGACGGCCATGGCCGCTGCCGTAGCTTCGCTCGCCAGTTGGGTAATGCGTGCCCAGTCGCCGGACTGTACGGCTGTGGAGGGCGTGAGCCACGAGCCGCCCACCATGGCGACGTTGGGCAGCGCCAGGAATTGGCCCATGTTGGCCAGCGACACGCCGCCAGTGGGGCAGAAGCGCAGGTCGGGCAGCGGGCCGCCCCAGGCTTTGAGCACCTCCACCCCGCCCAGTTGGGCGGCAGGGAAGCACTTCATGAGGGTGTAGCCGGCCTCGCGCGCGGCCATGGCTTCGCCCGGTGTGGCAACGCCAGGAATGAACGGCAGACCCGCCGCGCGCACGGCGGCGATCAGCGCCGGGGTGCAGCCAGGCGACAGGGCAAAGCGGGCGCCGGCGGCGACCACGTTGGCCACTTCGCTGGCGCGGGTGACGGTGCCGGCACCCACCATCATCTCGGGCACTTCGCGCGCCACGGCGGCGATGGCGGCCAGCGCCGCGTCCGAGCGCAGGGTGATTTCGATCACGTCCACGCCGCCTTCGAGCAGCGCACGGGCCATGGGCACGGCCTGAGCCGGGTCTTGAACGACGACAACGGGCACCACGCGCGAGCGGAAGGTGGGCAGGGCGGCGGGGGCGGGGAGTGTGGAGAGGTCTTGCATGGTGTGGGCTCCGTGGAGGTTCCGTGAAGGTTCCGTGTGGGGGCGGGTCAGTCGTTGCCGAACAGGGGCGAGCCGCCGCGTTCGGCCAGGCCAGCGTTGCGGCGGAACAGGCCAAACAGCTCGCGGCCCAGGCCGTGTTCGTTGCCGCTGAGGTCGGCACGGGCCAGCTCGCGCTGGGCCAGTTCTTCGGGGCTGACTTGCAGTTCCAGCACGCCGGCGTCGCAGTCGAGCAGGATCATGTCGCCGTCGCGCACCTTGGCGATCGGACCGTCTTGCAGCGCTTCGGGGCTGAGGTGGATGGCGGCAGGCACCTTGCCCGACGCGCCAGACATGCGCCCGTCGGTGACCAGTGCCACCTTGAAGCCTTTGTCTTGCAGGATGCCCAGCGGCGGGGTGAGCTTGTGCAGCTCGGGCATGCCGTTGGCTTGCGGGCCCTGGAAGCGCACCACCGCCACCAGGTCGCGCTCCAGTGCACCTTGGTTGAACAGTTGCAGCAGGGCTTGCTGGCTGTCCACCACCACGGCGGGGGCGTGGACGCGGCGGTGTTCCGGTTTGACGGCGGAAATTTTCACCACCGAGCGCCCCAGGTTGCCTTGCAGGCGCTTGAGTCCGCCGTCGGCACTGAAGGGGTTGCTCACGGGACGCAGCACCGATTCGTCACCCGAGGTTTGCGGCGCGGCGCGCCAGGCCAGTTGGCCGTCTTGCAGCCAGGGCTCTTGCGCAAAGCGTTGCAGCCCGGCGCCCAAAATGGTGTTGACGTCGGCGTGCAGCAGGCCCACGCTGAGCAACTGGTCGATCAGGAAACCCATGCCGCCAGCGGCGTGGAAGTGGTTCACATCGGCCTTGCCGTTGGGGTAGACGCGGGCCAGCAGCGGTACCGCGTCCGACAGTTCGGCGAAGTCGTCCCAGTCGATACGGATGCCGGCGGCGCGCGCCATGGCGACCAGGTGGATGGTGTGGTTGGTGGAGCCACCGGTGGCCAGCAAACCGACGATGCCGTTGACGACGGCCTTTTCGGTGACCACATCGGCAATCGCGAGCTGGTCTTCGGCGCGCAGGCGCAGCACGCGCTCCATGGCGAAATCGGTGAGGGCCCGGCGCAGCGGCGTACCCGGGTTGACGAACGACGAACCGGGCAGTTGCAGGCCCATGATTTCCATGAGCATCTGGTTGGAGTTGGCGGT